>JAYSWX010000054.1:0-4807 GCA_043717855.1 Phyllobacterium sp. | reverse complement strand
TCATTCTCACGCTCTACGAAAAGCGCGTGAACCCCAATGATCTGCCCTTCTTCCTTGGCCTTATGGACCATCTCGCCGCGCGCGGTATTTCTTGCCCGCTGCCGGTGCACCAAAAATCCGGCAAAATGATCGGCACGCTGGCGGATCGCCCTGCAGCCATCGTAACGTTTCTGGAAGGCATGTGGATGCGCCGCCCCACCGTGGCGCATTGCCGCGAAGTGGGCGCAGCGCTAGCCGCCATGCATGTCGCCGGTGAGGGCTTTGCCATAAAACGCCCCAACGCGCTCTCCGTAAACGGCTGGCGTCCGCTATGGAATGCCGCCGCTCCGCGCGCAGATGAAGTGGAAAAAGGCCTCGCTGCTGAAGTCGAAAGCGACCTGCGCGATCTCGAAGCGCACTGGCCAACTAACTTGCCCGTCGGCGTCTGCCATGCCGATATGTTCCCCGATAACGTGTTCTTCTTGGGCGATAAGCTCTCCGGCCTGATAGATTTCTATTTCGCCTGCGATGATCTGTTCGTTTATGATCTTTCCGTCTGCCTCAATGCCTGGTGTTTCGAAAAGGACAATGCGTTTAATCTCACCAAGGGCAGCGCCTTGCTGGCGGGCTACCAGTCCGTGCGCCCACTGAGCGCAGCAGAGGCCGCTGCCCTGCCGCTGATGGCCCGAGGCTCCGCGCTGCGCTTTATGCTGACGCGCCTGTTTGATTGGATCAACACGCCCGCCGGTGCGCTGGTGGTGAAGAAAGACCCGCTGGAATATGTCCGCAAAATGCGCTTCCACCGCAGCATTAAGTCGGCAGCAGATTATGGCCTCGTCCGCGCATGAAGCACATTGAAATCTATACCGATGGCGCTTGCTCCGGCAACCCCGGCCCCGGCGGCTGGGGCGCACTGCTGCGCTGGAATGGCAAAACCAAAGAACTCTCCGGCGGCACAGCCGACACCACCAACAACCGCATGGAACTCATGGCAGCGATTAGCGCGCTTGAAGCGCTGAAAGAACCCGTGACAGCCGATCTCTACACAGACTCATCCTACGTGCGCGACGGCATCGCCAAATGGATGATTGGCTGGAAGAAAAACGGCTGGAAAACCGCCGACAAAAAACCCGTAAAAAACGCCGAACTCTGGCAGCGCTTGGATGAAGCCCGCAAAATTCACAAGGTCGAATGGCACTGGGTAAAAGGCCACGCCGGACACCCGGAAAATGAGCGCTGCGATGAGCTGGCACGGGAAGCCATGGAGCCGTTTAAGGGCAAGCGGTAGGCGCTCTTTCTAGCCTTCCCCCTTGCGGGGAAGGTGTCGGCAGAGCCGACGGATGGGGGTGGTGGTGAACCAGCACCGCTGCCAAACTAAGCAAAATCAGTAACTTATCCCGCAAATGTGCATCTTCCTCACCACCCCCATCCGTCGCCTAGCGGCGACACCTTCCCCGCAAGGGGGAAGGCTGGAGCCGACCCTACAACTGCCCCAAAATAGCCGCCGCGCCGGAAATATCCGCGCCGCCTGCCGGTTCCAAATTAAACTCTTTCACCACGCCATTTTCCACAATCATCGAATAGCGCTTGGAGCGAATGCCGAGCGGGCCCATGACCAGATCCGTGCCAATAGCCTTCGTGAAATCCGCCGCGCCATCGGCCAGGAATAATATCTTGCCAGCCCCGCCGGAAGCTTCCGCCCACGCCCGCATCACATGGTGATCGTTCACAGAAACCACAGCAATCGTGTCCACACCCTTGTCTAGTATAGCTTGGCGATTTTCCAAAAAGCCCGGCAAATGGTTCATAGAGCAAGTCGGCGTAAACGCGCCCGGCACCGCAAACAGCACCACCTTCTTACCATCAAAAATCTGCGCCGTAGTCATATCGCCATAGCCATCATCAATCCGCACTTTGAACGCAGCATCAGGCAAACGGTCACCTATTTTAATCATCAAATTTCTCCAGAATAATAAAGCGCGGCAGCTGCGCGGGGGCATGTCCGATAGATAGGCGTTGGCATGCAAATGTCGAGAGGGCAAGCCATTATCGATGCCCGAATATATTCAAAGTGCAACGGTGCAGGATTACCTCTCCCCATTTCTTCAATGGGGAGAGGGTAGGGTGAGGGGCGGCCTCGCAGCGCACCGTCATACCGGACAAGCGAAGCGCAGATCCGGTATCCAGAGATGGGAAGCAGGAGATTGCCAGCAACGATGCCGACCACTCTCGCAAAACCCGCACCGTCACGACTCTGGATTCCGGGTTCCGCTACGCGGCCCCGGAATGACGGGTGCGAGTGCGCAATTTCTTATCGCGCCATAAGTATAGCGGGAAAGAATGGATAATCGTCTAGGTGCAATAGTAAAACGATGTTATGCAACCAATATCTGTGGAGTCGACGAAGATGTAGGAAGGCAATTTGGGTCTTTCGAATGGCGTATAGAGTGTTTGGATTTTTGTTACATGGCAAAAGACGACCAACAAGAAGCATACGAAAAACTGCTATTGGCATCGCTAAGTAGAGTGATTGATTTTGTAAGGTTCGCAGAAACGAAAAATGCGGCACTACTAACATTTTCATCCGCTTGGATTCTAGCGAGTGTCAACCTTTTGTTCGGCACTTCACGGCTGACGTCTGACGAATGGGTGAATGCTTTCAGTATCGCACTTCCGTGCTTCATAGTTGCTGGCGTTTTCGCTATTGCCTCTTTTCTGCCGAGACTCTCGCTTGCCGGTTTTCACAGGGACCCCGACCGATCTAGATCATTGCTATATTTTGGTGATGCAGCCGAATATGATGCAGAAAGATATAAAAAGGCACTCAACGAACGCTATTTCCCAGAAAAGGGCTTTTCGGCAACACAAAATTATCTTGACGATCTTTCAATCCAAATAAATGTTAATAGTTTAATAGCTGTTCGTAAGTTTAATTTCTTCAAGTTCGGCGCCATTATATGTCTAGTTGCATTGGTTGTTTTATTAATACCTTCTCTTATTTATTTTGGGAAATGTACTATTACCCAATTACAAAATTTGCTGAAGCCATGACAGCGTTAGATGAGCTAACAACAAAGGTAGTTGGAATTTTCCGTTCGAACTGGGAAATACAGCAAGGGCGACAGGTTCCTGAGCCGGAGTCCTTGCGTCTGTCAAATCACGCCATTGAGTTTGACCGCGCCACAATATTGTACGCTGACCTGAAGGGCTCCACCAATATGGTTGGCGGAAAGACATGGCAAGTTTCAGGAGAGGTGTACAAGGCGTTTTTACATTGTGCTGGTGCAATAATTAGGTCAGAGGGCGGTTCTATAACGTCGTATGATGGTGACCGAGTTATGGGTGTTTGGGTTGGCGATTGTCAAAGTACTCCAGCGGCAAAATGTGCCCTGAAAATCAATCACGTCGTCAGAAATGTAATAAATCCTGCGTTCAAAAACCAATATCCAACTGAACACTTCGAAATTAAGCATGTTGTTGGAATAGATACGAGCCCCATACGAGCAGCTAGAACCGGAGTTCGTGGAAACAACGATATTGTCTGGATTGGACGCGCAGCTAATTATGCTGCCAAGCTAACAGATTTAGGGAACATGTCTGAAAGTACTTTTATAACAAATGATGTGTTTGTTAGGCTTTCAGATGAGTTAAAAAATAATGGCAACCCAAAAACACTGATGTGGAAACCTTACCAGTGGTCACAAAATAACAACCTATCAATCCATGGATCAACGTGGACTTGGACTCCCTAGTGTAGTTGTTCACGCCTTTAAGCGCTTGGAAATATCGGTAATCTACACAACATTGCGGGTAGCATTTCTTCAGCTCCCTCAATTCCCCGCCAGCACCACAACACCAGAAACCGCCACATCATCCGAAACCAGCGTATAATTCACCACCTCGTCCGCCTGCACGCCATCCTTCGGCGCATATAAAATCGCTGCCTCAAACTGCGCTTTGCCGCCCACCGCGCTTATCAGCTTCGGTGCGCCGAATTGCCAGCCGCGCGGGGCGGCGAGGTAAAGGTCGGGGTTTTGCGCGGGGGTGGCCGCGCTGATGATGAGGCGCTTGTCGTCAACCACGGCGCTTTCAATGCCCGTCGTGGCGCTGGCCGCCAGCGGTAGCGCGGCATAGGTGGTGGCGACCAATTGCTGGTCCTCGCTGGACGACATGGCGTCGCCCAGCGGCACATCAAACTCCATTTTGACAGGCACACAGATTTTTTCGCACACGCCCAAAAACACGCTGCCCTTCAGCCGCATGGCTTTGGAGGCATCGGCTCGCTTCAGGTCCACGCCGATTGAAACCGGCTCCTTGTATCCCGCCCAAACGCTGGTGCCATCATCGAACCGATGCGGCGCGGGAAACTGCAAATTAGCAAGTTCTAAATTTTCGCTGCCAGTAAAATCAAACTGCGGCGGCACGCCCGCATCACCGGGGTCGCGCCAATAGGTCTTCCAGCCGTCTTTCAGTTGAACCTGCAAAATGGCATGAACACTAGTGTCGCCGCTCGCCGGTTCCGCCACCACAATGCGCACCGGTCCGCCCGCGCTGTCCTGCCAAGGCGATGAGGCGGCAAGCGCGGTCTGGCCCGAAATGGCGGAGACAAAAATGGCGAGAGCGTAATTTAGCAAATGATGTTTCATGACCCTATCTAATCACGAAACTCTTCATCATTTGCAAATCCCGATTTCGTGAAGGTAATTTTGAGCCGCGTATCGCTTCCGCTTCGTCCGCGCACCGTTTCTGGGCACTCGGCGCATCATGTCTGGGCGAGCGGCGTACGGCATCTGGGCGATCCGCGACCTATTGTCGACCGCGTTAATGC
>JAYSWX010000053.1:0-1875 GCA_043717855.1 Phyllobacterium sp. | reverse complement strand
AGTTTGCTGCCTTCCGGGATCGCTTGCTTGCAATATTACTGAGCCAATGAACAATGGCGACTCCCCGGTTTTCCGCAAAGTGCGGGATTTCAAGGGATCGCTTATTTATCGCAAGCCTGCGGTAGCGGCCCAAAATATGCAAAAAGCTGCCTAAAAGCACAGGTTGACTTCCATGATATTAGCGCAGGGGAATTTGTTATTTTTGACTATTTAGTGTTTATATCAACATGGTGGCTGCTGATCGAGCCAGCTAAAATTGTCAAAGTGGGAGTTACTCTTGAAAAAATATCTTGTTCTAGCTGCATCGATTGCTTCGCTTTCGTTAGGTACAATGTCTGGCGTGAGCGCCATTCAGATCACCAAACCTTCGGCAGATATGGGTTTACCGATTGTCAGTGTGAAGGCAACTAAACACAAAATGCGTTCGGCGGGGTTCTTGAAAACCGCGCTGGAAAAGAAGGGCGTAACCGTTACCAGTGTTCACCGCCAAGGCCAAGTTTATCTATTCCTTGTGGACAGTGCAGGCACGACAGCGATTGTGGCGGTTGATGGATATTCCTCAGAGATTATCGGTGTGAACGTTCTTAGCTACGCAGTAGGAGTTACTGAGCGTCCGGTTAACTCCGCTGGCATTCGCTTTGTGGATTTCACCTATGAGTTTGGATATATCGTCGAGGAAAGCGTATATCTGAGCTATACTGAGATCACTTCAGAGGAATATTCGTCAACTGAGGAATATACCGAAGTCTCATATGAGGAGTCCGAGGAAGTTTCATATGAAGACGTTACATACGATGAAAACACCACCGAAGAAGATGTAGCGGACCTTGACCAAGGTACTGCGGACGATGAAGCTGGGGACACAGAAGCCGATGTTCAGGACAATGCAGACGAGCCCGAAGACGCCGGATCGAGCGACGACGGCGGTGGCGACGCAACTACAGAAGACTCGGGTGGCGATGATGGTGGTGATGCAGCCGTGGAAGAGCCGGAAGGCTGATAAGCGCTTATAACCACCTTAAATACTCGTTCGAAGTATTGAGAGCATGTTGCGCATCTTGAGAGTTGCGTAACACTTTCATCTTCAGAAATTAATCTGACAAAAATGCAAAATCAGCGTTAACCCGTTGTTTTTCGCAATATTTTTAAGCGCCTGATGCTCCATCAGGCGCTTAAATGCTTTTATTAAGCAGCGCGGTTCGGGCGGAAGCGGCGCTTCTTCTTTGCCGGAGCGTTGGCATCCGCACCAGCGGCCTTTGTCGGGGCAAATGCCGGGTGCAATCTCACTGGATCAACATCACCCTCGTTGCGGCGGCGGTTTTGGCCACCGCTTGCAGGTTTTGCGCCAGCTGGCTTGCTGCTATCGTTACGCGGCGCACTGTTGGTGCGGGCCGGACGGCTGTTTGGACGCGCACCACGCGGGTGGCGATGCGGGCTGGCCGGACGTTCGGCATCATTATCAACCGAGTTAGAACGCGGCTTGACCACGAATTGTGGCTTCACACCTTCCGGCAATTTATGACGGATCAGGCGCTCGACGGCGCGTAGCTTGTCGGCCTCATCGGGCGCAAGCAGCGTTATTGCAATGCCATCCGCACCATTACGGGCGGTGCGGCCAATACGGTGGACGTAGCTGTCTGTATCATCCGGCAGTTCAAAATTGATAACATGCGTGATGTTTTGAACATCGATACCGCGCGCCGCAATATCAGTTGCCACGAGGATTTTGTTCGCGCCGCTTTTGAAATCATTCAAGGCTTTCTGGCGGGCGTTTTGCGACTTGTTGCCGTGGATGGCGGCAACATTGAAGCCATCATGCTCCAAATGGCGGACAACCGCATCCGCGCCATGCTTGGTGCGGGTGAAGACGATGAC
>JAYSWX010000052.1:0-12513 GCA_043717855.1 Phyllobacterium sp. | reverse complement strand
GCGAAGCGCCCGGGGAGTGCCCGGAAAACGCTCGGAAAGCACACGGACACAGTACGAAAATAGATCGGCACTCAATCGAGGCTTTGGTCAGTTGATTTTACTCAAACTAACTTACCATCAAGGGCGTCCGCAATTAATTGCCGCGTCTCGGCAATACCATAAAGCGCGGCAAATGACCCGAAGCGCGGGCCGCGCTCTTGGCCGATCAGCACTTGATAGAGCATTTGGAAAAATGCCATGGAAACACCGGGCTTACCTTCGGCATTGAGCTTTTCCAAATCCTGATACCGCTCAACCAGGCGGGCAACATCCAGCGATGCACCTTGGATGACCTCGCTTGAAGCATCGGCGGGCAGGGTGGCAAGCGCCTCAGACAGCGAGGCCAGCGTCGTGCGCTCTACCTCATCCGGCGCGCGGAAGGTCTTTGCCGGGCGTACAAAATCATCGAAGTAGCGAACGGCATAGCCGCATAGCTGATCGAGTTCCGGATGGGTCGCTGGGCTGATGCCCGCAATGTGGCGGATAAGGAATCCCCACAACACAGATTTATCGGATGCGTTGGATGCGCTAACAATATTGAGAAGCATGGAAAACGGCACAGGCATATCCACCATTGGCGGGTTGCCATTGTGCATGTGCCAGACTGGATTGCCGAGGCGTTCTTTCCAGCCTTGGCCCTCATAGGCAGCAAGATACTGGTAATATTCATCGACCGCACGCGGGATCACGTCGAAGTACAGCTTCTTAGCTGTTCGCGGCTTTTGGAACATATAAAGGCCAAGGCTCTCAGTCGGCGCATATTTCAGCCACTGGTCAATAGTGATGCCATTGCCCTTGGACTTGGAAATCTTCTCGCCCTTTTCATCCAAGAAAAGCTCATAGACAAAATGCTCCGGCGCGCGGCCGCCCAGCACTTCGCAAATCTTGTCATAAACCGGCATGTTCGGGCCATGGTCCTTGCCAAACATTTCAAAGTCCACGCCCAGCGCCGCCCAGCGCGCGCCAAAGTCCGGCTTCCATTGCAGCTTCACATGACCGCCGGTGACGGGCAGGGTTGTTTCCTCGCCCTCGTCATCAAAAGTAATCGTGCCAGCCTTAGCATCAATGCTTTTCATCGGCACATAAAGCACACGGCCGGACTTAGGTGAAACCGGCAGGAACGGGCTGTAAGTCGCGCGGCGCTCCGGCCCCAGCGTTGGCAGCATGACAGCCATAATGGCATCGTATTTTTCCAGCGCCTTCAGCAGGATTTTATCCAGCTTGCCGGATTTGTAATATTCGGTTGCCGAGGCGAACTCATAGTCAAAACCGAACGTATCAAGGAAGCGGCGCAGCATCGCATTATTATGATGGCCAAAAGAGGCATATTCGCCGCCAAACGGGTCTGGCACGACGGTGAGCGGCTTGTGCAAATGCGGCTCCAAGAATGAGCGATCCGGCACATTTTCCGGAATTTTGCGCATTCCATCCATATCGTCAGAGAAGCATAAAAGTCTCGTGGCGACCTTGCCCTCAGTCAAAACCCGAAACGCATGACGCACCATGGAGGAGCGGGCCACCTCACCAAATGTGCCGATGTGCGGCAGGCCGGAGGGGCCGTATCCGGTTTCAAACAATATCGAAGCGGGGAACCCTGTCTTGGCATAACGTTTGACAATCTTCTGCGCTTCTTCAAATGGCCATGCTTTAGACTCTGCTGCGGCTGCAAGCATGTCCGGTGTCAGATGAAGTTCGGGAAGCGCAGAAGTCATGAATAGTCCCTGGATGCAAGCCGCCCCTAGCGGGCGCGGGCGGACACTAGAGTATTTCCAAGTGGGAGGGAACATCAAAGGTTCAAGATTATAGCGACAAAACAACGTTATAGTTTAAGCTCCGTTGGATTGGTTTGTTCCAAATGCCAATATCCCGAAGATCGTCATACTCGGCCACGGGACAGCCGTGGTCGAGTGACCGGGGATGAGGATAACTGATTGGCATTCATCTAAAAGTTACTCATAATATACTCATCAATTAAAAGGCTCATCATGTCCGAACCTGCCATCCGGTTAACAGTCTTCCTCGCCATCTTCGCCAGCATGGCGATTTTGGAACTTTTTGCGCCACGTCTGGAGCGCAACGAAATGCGAGGGGCACTGAAATCCAAGCGCTGGATCACCAATCTGGCAATGGTCATCATTTCGTCGCTCGCCTTGCGCCTCATTTTCCCGCTGGCAGCTGTCGGGACCGCCACTTGGGTAGCCTCCAAGGGTTGGGGCATACTGCCGATGTTGGGCCTGAACCCGCTCATCTGCGGCATCATTGCGTTCATCATTTTGGATTTCGCTGTCTGGTTGGAACACGTCGCCAGCCACAAAGTGCCGCTGTTCTGGCGCATCCATCGTGTCCATCATGCCGATACCGGCTTTGATGTGACAACCGCGCTTAGGTTTCACCCGGTTGAAATTGTGGCCTCAATGTTTTGGAAGGCCGCAGTGATAATCCTACTTGGCCCGCCCGTGTTGTCGGTACTGTTATTTGAAATTGTGCTCAATGGCTCTGCGATGTTCAGCCACGCTAATACTAAGCTGCCGCTGTGGAGCGATCGGCTCATGCGCTTGGCTATTGTAACGCCCGATATGCACCGCATCCACCATTCAAGTGAAGAGCGCGAGACCAATTCAAATTATGGATTTAATCTGTCTATCTGGGACCGGTTATTCCGCACCTATATCGATCAACCCAAATCCGGCTATGACGGGCTGGACATAGGGTTGAGCAACTGGCGCGATGAAAAACCGGCAGAGCTTGTCTGGTCACTTAAATTGCCGTTTCAGTAAAATCCGGTCGGAAAAAAGCGCAGATAGATCTCGTTGATTTTGCCGTTGGCCTGGAGAGCCTTGAGCGCGCTGTCAATATCGTCGGTCAGCACCCGCGCATTGGCGCGCATGGCGACTGTCATGCCGTTGCCCAGAAATTTATCAGAGTAATAGTTACCACTGGCAAACTTGCAGCAATTGGCCGAGGTACTGCTACCAAGCCAAAATGCCAACCGCATGGCATCACCGAACGCTAAGTCCACCTTACCTGCGTTAAGGTCCGCAAACAGCTGGATCTCACTGTTAAATCCTATCACAAGCGCTGCCGGAAAAAACGATCTCGCCATTTGCTCTTGCACCGTGCCGGCAACAACACCTATTTTAACACCTGCCAAGCCGGCATCAAAATTAAAGGCTTTGGTGCTTTTCACAGGCGATATGAAGCGGGCAGGAAAGCGCAAATAGGCTTGGGAAAAGTTCATTTTTTCGCGAGCATCGGTTGAGATTGCGACGCCGGCAATAATAGCATCGCCTTGGCCTTTTTGCAGCGCCGGAACAAGCTCTTCGAACGGCATCGCTTGCATCGTGCAGTTGGCATCTATTTTCATTTCTGCGCAAATAGCCTTGGCCAGATAGACATTAAAGCCTGTCAATTTGCCATTATCATCTAAAAAGTTGAACGGCGGATAGTCCAGCGAGGTGATAAATTGTATAGATTTTGTTTTGCCCTCCGGCGCGCTAGTTCCCTGCGCTTGGCTCGAAATGAATTGTGGCCCCAATTCCATATCGCCCGCATGAGCATCGGGCACAATAACGGTGGTGAGCAAAGACCACAGGAAAAAAACAATCGTTCGCATGGCTTTTCTATGGTCTGAAATCCGCTGATTGAAAAGTTTTATTTTCCAGGCGATCAAATGCAAAAGCGTTAATTGACTACCTGAACGTTAATGATCGGATTAACATAACAATTGAAAATAGTAGTATAAACCTGAACCAAACTATGTTTCAGTGCGTATCGGGGAGTTAAAAAACTGGGGTTAGGGCATGTCATCCATTTCTATGGAGAGGGTAATCGACGCCCTCTATAAGCGCGACAGCGTGGTAAATAAGAGTGAGCAGCCAAGCGATAATTCTGAATTTATGAAATCGCTTTGCGAAATATACGGGTTGAAACATTCAGCATACATCACACTCGACAGGCGTTCATTTATCTCGCGCAGACCAAAGTTTTTGGTGACCTATCCCGTTGAATGGCAAGCGGAGTATCGCAAGTCATTTGCCGAACAAAAAGACCCGGTTATGCAAGCTGGCATCTCAGAAATATTACCGTTTGACTGGCGTCAGGTCGTTGAACGTGTCCCGGAGGCGGACCAGGTTCTAGGCCTTGCCCGCGAGTATAGCCTGGGCAAGCAAGGGCTATCCATTCCCATACGCGGCCACGGTGGCGCCCGCGCGCTATTTAGCGTGACAGGGGATTATAATGAGAAGGATTGGCGCGACTTAAAGCGACAGTTCATGCGTGATTTTGTAACGCTCGCGCACTTCTTTCATAAAAGAGTTTCCGGCGAGCCCGACGAAAAAGCCCCGACGCTGAGCGAACGGGAAAGGGACATTCTGCAATATTGCGCCATGGGCCTAACCGCCGTCGATATTTCAGAAAATATTGGAGTGACGGTTTCGACCATCAAATACCATCTAAATCAGCTCCGCTACAAAATGAATGTGGTCAACACCACACACGCCGTGGCAACGGCGCTTAAACTTGGTCTCATTACAGTGGTGTAATATTTCCGGCCCGCATCAAAATACACAGCCGGTCGCGCTCCAACATGATTTATTGTTTCAAAGTGGGAACACTAGTCTTTTGGACAGTTTTTGTCGTCACCTTGCATAGTGAATATACCCCTGATTGCAAAGGGGAACGGGATGATTAAACTAGTATATGGCCACGAACGAGATAACTACCCGCATCTTATTGACCAGATGCATAGACTGCGCAAAGCGGTTTTTCATGATCGACTAAAATGGGATGTCCCAGTATCGGGTGATTGGGAAATCGACGATTTTGATGATGAGGACCCGCTTTATGTGCTCTCACTTGATACAAGTGGTGCCGTTCAGGGTTCATTGCGGCTTTTGCCGACAACGGGACCAAACATGTTGCGCGATGTTTTCTCGGCGATAACGCAAGAGAGCGGGCCCGTTGAAAACCCGTTCGTTTGGGAGAGCAGTCGTTTCTGCATCCGTTTTTCGGGCGATAAGGACCAGCGGGAGTCAAACACAATCAGTAAAGCCACGGTTGAGCTGATCGCGGGTATGGGTGAGGTTGGCCTGCTGGCTGGTCTGGACCATGTGGTGACCGTTTATGACGCATTTCTGCGCCGTATTATCCGCCAAACCGGATGTGACGAAACGTTGGTGGGCCAGCCCGTACGCTTCGGGCGGGTGCAGACCTATGCCGGTTTGTTTGACATTGACGCTATCCAATTGGCAGCCTTCAAAAAGGTGTGGAATCTTCCCGATACGCTTATCGACCATGATAGTCGTTTACGCTTGTTTGCCGCTGCTTAAGGGCACGGACCGGTGGATGGCGGGGCAGAATGGGAAAGTCAGCCCGCTTCAAGCATTTTGCATGAAGCGGCGCGGGCTTTGGCGGGGCAGCTCGAAAAGGATAAAATTAAGACACCGACGATCATTGACCGGATCCGCTTACTGCGTGACAGGCCCAAGGCGCTGCACAGTAAAGTCTTTGATCGTTTGTTGAGACTTGGCTTAGCGCGGGCAGTCATACTGAGCGCACTACAATCTACAAAGATCAGCGGCGCAAGCGTGGTTGACGAGTTGATTGCCCAGGGCAAATTGACCGGGCAAGTCTATTTCCGGCAAATGGCCGAAGATTTCGGTGTCGAATACTGCGAGGTTATAAGTACGGAGAGGATACTCACCGACATGCTGCCCGCACTGGTCAAGCGCGGCGATGTCTATCAGCTGTTTTGCCGCAATGAAGAGGGCGTTGCGGTGCTGTTTGTCGCACCCACTATTGCCAGTGAAGCGGCGATTGGACGGATGATTGCACGTGACCCGTTGGGTCGCCAGCGCGTGTGCATCACTTGTCCTGCCATCATCAAAGCCGCGCTGGCGGCGCGCTTTGGCAACGATGAGGTGTTGCGGGCGGTAAACCTGTTAAACACTCAACAACCGGCACTATCCGCAAAGCAAACGCTCACACCCGATCAAGGCTTCGTATGTGGGCTTTTAGTAGTAGCGCTACCCGTTTCGCTTAGTCTTTCGTTTTGGAACGTACTGCTTGGCTTACATATTTTGATGTCCCTATTTTTCGCGTGCTCTGTTGCACTGCGATTTATGGCGTGGTGGACATTTTGCAAACCCCGGCCGGATTTCATCGGAAATAAGCCCGCGTCAACCTTCCCGCGTTATTCTGTGATGGTGGCATTGCACAAAGAGGCGCTAATTGTGCCGCAACTGGTGCAAGCAATGGATGATTTGGAGTGGCCAAAATCCAAATTGGAAATTATATATGTTTGTGAGGCCGATGATTTAGAAACGATTTCGGCGCTGCAACGTCATGGATTGCCGCCCGGCCATATGGTTCTAACTGTTCCGTTTGCACTTCCGCGTACGAAACCGAAAGCACTAACTTACGCTTTGCCACATTGCCGGGGCGAATTCATTGTCATTTATGATGCAGAAGACAGGCCTCATCCTTTGCAATTGAAAGAGGCATGGCACGAATTCTCTCGATCCGATATATCGCTGGCCTGCCTGCAGGCGCCACTGGTAATCTCCAATGGCGATCATTCCTGGTGGTCACGGCTGTTTGCGTTTGAATATGCGGCGCACTTTTACGGGCTGCTACCGTTCCTCGCCCGTATTGGCGCACCGCTACCATTGGGCGGCACATCTAACCATTTTCGCCGGGAGGCATTGATCCACAGTCTGGCATGGGACCCTTATAATGTCACCGAGGATGCGGATTTAGGCATACGATTCAGCCGTTTGGGCTATCGCTGCAGCGTCATCACCAAACCCACTTTGGAAGACGCACCCACTGACTTCAAAGTGTGGCTGCCGCAGCGAACGCGCTGGCAAAAGGGCTGGATGCAAACACTTTTGGTGCATAACCGTGCCAGCAAGCAACTCTATAAGGCACTGGGCGCACGCGATTATGCGCTGTTTCAAATTATCCTGTTGGGCTTCATCACATCTCCGCTGCTCTATGTGATTTCAATTCTTGAACTTAGTGCGCTGCTATTTTTGCGATCAGAACAAAATCTGGAAATTGATATGATCCTGTTCATGGATGCCGCGCTGTTTATTTGCGGCCACGCGGCTTTCTATTGCCTGGCGACAAGGTGCGAGGCCAAGAAGACGCTGCTGGAGCATATTAAAATGCTGGTATCGCTGCCGGTCTATTGGGTTTTTCTGTCTCGTGCAGCGTGGCGGGCGGTGTGGCAGCTCATTTTTAAACCGCATCTATGGGAGAAGACACCGCATTTGCCAGTGGTTAAGTCAGAAGCTTTGGACCTTGCCCGATAATTTTTTCATCAGCCTTACCTATGACCTTCATGTCTTTGCCGGTATAGTCGATGGCCAGCAAAATGGCGCGAATGGTCTCTAGCCGCGCGCGCCGCTTATCGTTGGAACGCACGACAGTCCATGGCGCGGTTTTGGTATGTGTGCGCTTGAACATAGTGGTCAGTTTTTCTGAATAGTCAGCCCATTTGGAAAGCCCTGCAACATCCATCGGCGAGAATTTCCAATGCCGCAGCAGGCTGTGACGGCGCTCGTGGAAACGTTTCAACTGCATAGTCTGGCCAACCTCAAGCCAGATTTTGAACAGATGAATGCCATCGCTTACCAACATTTTTTCGAAATTTGGCGCGTCTTCCAAAAACTCTTCATATTGCGCAGGCGTGCAAAAACCCATCACCGGCTCAACGCCCGCACGGTTATACCAAGAGCGGTCGAAGGTAACGAATTCGCCGAAAGTCGGCATTTGCGTGGCATAGCGCTGGAAATACCACTGCCCGCGCTCCGTATCGCTTGGTTTTGGCAATGCAACATTTCGCGCGGTGCGTGGGTTCATATTCTCGCGCACGGCATTGATAGTGCCGCCTTTGCCCGCTGCGTCACGGCCTTCAAATACGATGACGATGCGTTCCTTGGACGCGACTTGCCATTCTTGGAGTTTGACAAGCTCAATTTGCAGCAGCTCAAGATCTTTGAGATACTCAGCCTCCTCCATCTTTTTCTTATAAGGATAGCCACCCGATGTCAGTGACGTATCTTCAACCCATGTAGGCAAAACGGGATCATTAATGTCCAACAAATAGCTTTTGCTGTCATAAATAATTGCCACAGGCCCGCTAGGAGCCGGGGCTGCCGGGGCAACGAGAACGGCTGAAGATTTTTTTGGCTTGTCATTTGATTGACGTATCTTGTCTGTCTTCTTAGCCATCTAATTCACCGTCTCTTTTTTGTCGCAACATGTGCGTTCGATCATGCTATTTTTAAACTGTGTTACCGTCCACTGATTTTCGATATCATAATGAAAGACCAGCCATGTCCCTGGATGCCAATACTGTGGCGCGCCAAAAAGCCACACAAATGAGATTTACTGATTATGCCTTTTGGGGATCCTTGGTTATTGTGCTTGTTAGTATAATGCAGGCGCTCACTAGTCCATCTGCAATAAATTGGTTTGTCGCGGCCGCTGCGGGTGCAGTTGCGTTTCTCTTAAGTAAAACAAGAGCGAGCACCAGTATCATTGTGGGACCCGTGGCATTCACGCAATCGCCCGGCACTGTTGCCATAAGTGATTTCAGCGTTTTCGATGCACTGCCGCTGCCGACAATTATGGTGGATGCCCAATCGAAAATATTACAAACCAACAGAGCCGCAGGGCGCGAATTTGGTGAACTGCTGATTGGCAACTTTCTCACGTTGAAATTCCGCGAGCCCGAAATGGTCGCCGCGTTCAATCAGGCGGTATTACAGGATGCGCCGGTCAATTTTGAAATGCATGAGCGTGTGCCGTTTGAACGCTGGTATCGCGTCGATATTTGCCCCATTCACAAAGTGAGCCAGCCAACGCAGCGCTACGCGATCTTGTTTCGTGATATCAGCGAGGCACATAATATTGAGCGAATGCGGGCGGACTTCGTAGCAAACGCCAGTCATGAATTGCGCACACCGCTGGCCTCGCTAACGGGCTTCATCGAAACGCTCCGGGGCCCTGCACGTAATGATGTGGCGGCGCGGGAAAAGTTTTTAGGTATCATGCAGGAGCAAGCGGGCCGCATGTCGCGCCTGATTGATGATTTGTTGTCACTGTCGCGCCTTGAAATGCGCCCGAATGTTGACCGGACGGAAATTGTAGACATTGCCGCGCTGGCGACACAGGTCATTGATGCCTTAAGCCCGATGGCGCTGGAATCGGGTGTGGAGATTGAACGTAAATTTGGACCCGAACCGGTCAGAATTTTAGCTGTGCGCGACGAGCTCATTCAAATTTTTGAAAACCTTATCGAAAATGGCTGCAAATATGGCAAGTCCGGCGGAAAAGTGACGGTCAGTATAGATGTGCCCGAAAATAGCAGCAGCAAAGAGGTGGTCGTCAGCATACGCGATTTTGGTCCGGGCATCGCCGCAGAGCATATACCAAGGCTAACTGAGCGTTTTTACCGCGCAACGCCAAACACCGGCACGGTGCAAAAAGGCACAGGATTGGGCCTCGCCATCGTGAAACATATTGTTTCACGGCACAAAGGCCGTTTAGTCATCCAGTCAAAGCCCGGAAATGGCTCGACGTTTGCTGTCCATCTGCCCGTTGGCGAGAAGTAAAAGTCAGTTTAGCCGAATTATTTCTATTTTTCATAGGCTTAGACTGTCATAAAACTGTTTCTATTTTGTCATATTCCTTTCGCATGGCCTGCTTAGACGATGGTCGTCGATAAAAAATCGAGTAAGATTAAGCCCCACAGGGAGTTACAAATGAGAATTCTTAATATCGCAGCCGCAACATTGCTCGCCGCAACTGCTTTCACCACCGTTGCTCAGGCACGTGAAGAAATCCGTATTGTTGGATCTTCCACAGTTTACCCACTCACAACCGCAGTTGCTGAGAGCTTTGGCAAGAAGACCGGCATGAAGACCCCTGTTGTTGAATCAACTGGTACAGGCGGCGGCATGAAGCTGTTCTGCGCCGGCATTGGCGAGGCAAATCCAGATTTCACTAACGCATCGCGCAAGATCAAAAAGAGCGAATTTGAAGATTGCGCTAAGAATGGCGTAACCGAAATTGTAGAAATTAAGGTTGGCTTTGACGGTCTCTCGATTGGTCAGTCGAAAGATGCAGCGGATGTTGCGTTTACAAAGCAGCAGCTTTTCTTGGCGCTGGCTAAGGAAGTTCCAGGCAAAGACGGCAAGCTAATCGCTAACCCGTACAAGATGTGGAATGAAATTGATCCTGCGCTGCCAGCGACAAAAATTGAAGTTCTTGGCCCGCCAACAACATCCGGCACACGCGATTCATTCGCTGAATTGGTTCTCGAAAAGGGTGCCGAAAGCATCGAATCTTTGGCTGCCATGAAAAAAGCTGATGCCAAGGCATTTGAAGGCGTTTGGAAGTCAATTCGCGAAGACGGTGCTTATGTTGAAGCCGGCGAAAACGACAATTTGATTGTTCAAAAGCTGCAAGCCAACAAGGACGCATTCGGCATTTTCGGTTATTCATTCCTTGAAGAAAACGCCAGCACCATCAAGGGTGCGTCAGTTGAAGGCTCCGTGCCAACTTACGAAACCATTGCGTCCGGTGACTATAAGGTTGCCCGCCCATTGTTCATCTATGCAAAGAAGCAGAACATGGCGACCACAAAGGGTATGGCTGAATTCCTAGGCGAATTTGTTTCCAAGGAAGCATTGGGCGCGGACGGCTACTTGGCTGAAAAGGGCTTGGTAACATTGCCTGATGACCAAGCTGCTGCCTCTGCAGCCACAGTAAAAGACATGATAGTGATGACAGCTGATAGCTTCAAGTAAGCATCAGTTTCTTGTGGGGCGGCCGCGGATGTACCGGCCGCCTTTCAAATTTTATGATAGGTGACTATAAGCTATACAATTAGTTTCCAGTGCTTAGAGGCTGTGCGATGTTGATATTTATTTTCTGCCTCTCTGTTCTGATGATCGCGTCGTACGTGCTGGGCGCAAGCCGCGCGAAAGCGCTCGTCTCCGGCGATCTGGCGCGGGTACACTCGCTGCCTTTTTATCACGGCGCGTATGTTGCGCTTATGGCGGCGATTACCGGAAGCCTTATTTACGGCATTGCCATCTTGCTCAAAATTCCATTCGCTCTTTATGGCGCTCTTGGCGCGGCCATTGTGGTAAGCATGGTCAGTTACCCGAAAATCACCGAAAGCTTCCGGTCACGCAATCTGGTCGAAAAAATTGTTTTGGCGTTTTTGGCAACCTGTTCGGCTCTCGCAATATTGACAACCGTTGGGATCGTTTTTTCTGTGTTGTTCGAGGCGTTCCGATTCTTCGCAGAGATACCTTTCACTAGTTTCATCGCCGGATTGAAATGGGCGCCGACGGGCAATCCACCTGCGTTCGGCTTTATCCCCTTGCTGGTCGGTTCGCTTCTCATCACAGCAATCGCCATCATCGTGGCAGGGCCTTTAGGGCTGTTTTCCGCCATCTATATGGCCGAATATGCATCTCCAAGAGTGCGAAGCTTTGCCAAGCCGATGTTGGAATTGCTCGCAGGCATTCCCACTGTTGTGCTCGGGTTCTTTGCTGCGCTCACTGTTGCCCCGCTCATTCGTAATAGTGGCGAATATGTTGGCCTCTCGGTTTCATCCGAATCCGCGCTCGCTGCCGGTCTGGTGATGGGCATGATGATAGTGCCGCTTATTTCATCACTGTCTGACGATGTTATTAATGCGGTGCCGCAAGCGCTGCGCGACGGCTCATATGCGATGGGCGCTACCAAGTCTGAAACCATCAAGAAAGTCGTGCTGCCAGCGGCGCTTCCGGGCATAGTATCTGCCTTCATCCTGGCAATCTCGCGCGCCATCGGCGAGACGATGATTGTGGTAATGGCTGCAGGCCTTGCCGCAAACCTTACAATTAACCCGCTGCAAGCCGTGACGACAATTACGGTTCAAATCGCGTCGCTTCTCGTCGGCGACCAAGAATTTGACTCCGCAAAAACTCTATCAGCCTTTTCGCTGGGATTGGTACTTTTCGGCCTCACCCTCATTCTCAATTATATCGCCATGCGTGTTGTGCAGAAATATCGGGAACAATATGACTGATGCTTTCGTCTCAAATTCAGCGCATGTGGCTATGCGTTACCGCAGTGAACGTCGTTTCCAAACATACGGCTTGATTTCGCTTGGCATCACCGTTGCCTTCCTTTTTTTCTTGCTTTCGGACATTGTCACCAAGGGCATACCCGCGTTCACTGAGCACACCATGAGCATCCCGGTCGCAGTTTCTGCAACAAGTGTGGATGCGGCAGTAGCGGAAAAAGGCGACTATTCGGCGATTGTGAAAGACGCATTGAAGAACTTGTTTCCGGCCGTTACGGCCCGCGCGGATAAGAAGGCACTTCTTAGCCTCCTTTCGTCCGGTGCCGCAGATGATTTGCGCGAAATGGTGGTTGCTAATCCAAAGCTAATCGGAACTGAGGTCACGC
>JAYSWX010000051.1:0-1882 GCA_043717855.1 Phyllobacterium sp. | reverse complement strand
CATTATTGATACCGTTGGCGATACGCCGATAGTGCGCTTGGACAAGCTGGCAAGGGAAAAGGGCGTTGAAGCCAATCTGTTGGCAAAGCTTGAATTTTTTAACCCGACCTCATCGGTGAAAGACCGTATTGGCGTTGCTATGATCGAAAGCTTAGAGAGCCAAGGCAAGATAATTCCGGGTAAAACTGTGTTGATTGAGCCAACTTCGGGTAACACAGGGATTGGTCTGGCGTTCGCCGCAGCGGCCAAGGGCTACCGCCTCATTCTTACCATGCCGGAAACCATGTCAATTGAGCGGCGCAAAATGCTCAAGCTATTGGGCGCTGAACTGGTACTAACCGAAGGCACCAAGGGCATGAAGGGCGCGATTGCCAAAGCCCATGAACTGGCAGCTGAAACGCCGGACAGCGTTATACCACAGCAGTTTGAAAATCTTGCCAATCCGGAAATACACCGCAAAACCACCGCGCTTGAAATCTGGAATGACACCAATGGCAAGGTCGATATTTTCGTCTCCGGTATTGGCACGGGCGGTACGATTACCGGCGTTGGTCAAGTGCTGAAAGCGCATAACCCGAATGTTCACATTGTGGCCGTGGAGCCGGAAGGATCACCGGTACTTTCCGGCGGGCAGCCCGGTCCACACAAAATCCAAGGTATTGGGGCCGGCTTTGCGCCTGCAATTTTGGACACGCATGTTTATGATGAAGTGATTCAAGTTTCCAACGATGATGCGTTTCACTATGCGCGGCTGGTGGCAAAACTCGAAGGCGTTCCGGTTGGAATATCGTCAGGTGCCGCACTGTTTGCTGCGGTGGAGCTTGGCAAGCGCCCGGAGAATAAGGGCAAAAACATTGTGATTATTTTGGCATCATTTGCCGAGCGTTATTTGTCGACCGCGCTGTTTGACGGGCTGGACGCTTAAAAATTGCAGAAAAGGCGGGATTTCCCCGCCTTTTTTATGCGTTGCCGATAAGCACACCTGCGGCAAACACCAGCGCGCCGCCAAGCATGACCTGAAGTGCGGCCCGCAACCATGGCGTTTCCATGTAGCGATTTTGAATCCATGTGATAACAAAAAGCTCGATGACGACCACGACCGCAGCAAGGGTGGTTGCTGTCCAAAATTGCGGGATGAGATAGGGCAAGGCGTGGCCAAGCCCGCCGACTGCCGTCATGATACCGGAGGCAAGCCCGCGCTTTAATGGTGATCCGCGACCGGATATTTTGCCATCATCATGCGCGGCTTCCGTAAACCCCATCGAAATGCCTGCACCCACGGAGGCTGACAAGCCCACCAAAAATGTCGTCCAGGTATTATGAGTGGCAAAGGCAGTCGCAAAAATCGGGGCGAGTGTGGAAACCGAGCCGTCCATCAATCCGGCCAAACCCGGCTGCACATAGGTAAGGATAAACTGGCGGCGTTCCGTTGCACCCTCGTCAGCTTTCACATCGTCGGTAACATGCTTCATGCCAAGCCGCTTGGCCAGCGACACGTGGTTTTGCTCGGCAATTGCCAGATCACCCAGCAACTTGCGGGTTGAAGCATCTGATGTGTTTTGTGCGGCCTCGATGTAAAAACGCTGTGCTTGGCGCTCCATCTGTTCGGCGGCATTGCGCACGGTTTCCAAGCCCAACGGGCGCACCAGCCAATCCGGCTTTCGCTCGAAATAACCGCGCACGTGCTCACGACGTATTAAGGGTATAACATCGCCAAAACGCTTTTGGTGTAATGAAATCAAGCGGTTGCGATGGTCATGCTCTTCTTCTGCCATCTCTTCAAACACTTTAGCCGACTGCGGATAGTCTCCCCGCAACCCTTGCGCATATGCCAAGTAAATGCGCGCGTCGTCTTCTTCAGATGATATTGCCAGCGCCAAAA
>JAYSWX010000006.1:0-15707 GCA_043717855.1 Phyllobacterium sp. | reverse complement strand
AGTATTTTTTCAAGAATATGACACTGCGGCAAAAGCGCTATTTTTTGTGCGTTTCGCGTTATTGAACGATAATTAAACACGAAAACACCCGGTGAACTGGTTCGCCGGGTGCACTAGTCTGCGATATGGAACAGATTAATCCTTGCCGAGCAAAGACTTCCAGCTGATCGCGCCGAGCGCAGCACCCGCCAACGGGGCAAGCCAGAACAACCAGACTTGGCTCAACGCGCCAGTTTGTGCAAACAGCGCAGCGGCGAGCGAGCGGGCTGGATTCACGGAAGTATTGCTAACGGGGATTGAAACCAAATGAATGAGCGTAAGCCCAAGACCAATGGCTATCTGCGCGAAACCGACTGGCGCAGTTGAGGCGGTGGAGCCCATAATGATGATAAGGAAGAATGCCGTCATCACCACTTCCATTATGAGCACGGACATCATCGAGTAGCCGCCGGGCGACAGGGCGTCATAGCCGTTTGAAGCAAAACAACCAGCTGTGAAACTAAGTCACAGTCAGCCAATTGCGAGGCGATAAAATACCAAAAGCCACATGCCTGCGAGCGCAAAAAATCCAGTGACGAACAGCGGGCGACGGTAGCGCAATTTGTTTGACGTTACATGCACATACGCGTGAGCAATGCGCGAAAGGGCAAATGCCCATCCAAGTGCCAGCGCAATTGTCGATGTTGCGCCAAGCACAAAAAGCGTTAGGCAACAGGCATAAAACAGCACTGGCAGTTCAAACTGGTTCGATAAGTTGCGTATGGCGGTCGCACTTGGTTCCGGCTCAACATTTGGAATGCGAAAATCGGAAGGTTTGGCGTTGCCATTTTTTACTGCATTCACGCGACGATTGGAGCCTACGGCATAAATCGCGTAAGTTAGCGCCACTTGACAAAGCATTGGCCAAAAAATTTGCTCGCCGTTCATCGAATTCCCCCCTCAGAGACTTTTTTTTGGTTCAGCGCCGCCAGCAAAAAAGATCCACAGACAAGCGTAGCGAACACGAGGCAACTGAATTTCAAAGTTGTCAAGGCTGAGATAATTGACGCCGTTTTTGCCGTTGGCATTTCAGCATTTGTGAGCAGCCTGGCAACTTGATAGTTCTCAAAATAGTCAACCATCATACCAGGAACACTAATAATGATGCAGGCGACGATTTTTGCGCGGCGTTCCATGGCATCAAACGAAGGTAGCTGCGCACCCGTGCGCCAGAAAAACACCGAAAAACTCAGCGCTGTGAGCGCGGGCAGCACCAAATCCAAGCTGAATGTGTGCAGGCGCAGGAACCACGTTGCGCCGGTAACACTGCCAACCGGCATAGACATGGCCGATTGAAACTCAAGCAGTGTCTTTGCATCCAAGCCGAACATTAAATCCGGAATCGTGTAGGGTACGCCAATCTTGCTCTCAAGCCACCAACGCAGTGGTGTCATAGCGGCGAAAATCACAAGAGTTACGCTATAAAGAGTGGCAGCTGCACGACGGGAAATCACGAGTTACTCATGTTATAGTTGGGGCTTTCACGGGTGATCGTTACATCATGCGGGTGGCTTTCCCGCAAGCCCGCAGACGAAATGCGAACGAAGATCGCTTTTTCGCGGAATGCCTGCAAATCTTTCGCGCCAACATAGCCCATCGAC
Organism: Phyllobacterium sp.; assembly: GCA_043717855.1. Classification (GTDB taxonomy): domain Bacteria; phylum Pseudomonadota; class Alphaproteobacteria; order Rhizobiales; family Rhizobiaceae; genus JANMEX01. The sequence goes on along the minus strand of JAYSWX010000006.1, from coordinate 14,067 downwards.
GCGCGAAGGCCGCCGGCGAGCTGATGTAGAACGGCGGATGTTGGTCCCTTATAAGGCACCTGCCCCTCGATACCTTCCGGCACGAGTTTCAATGTATCGCGAACTTCGGCTTGGAAATAGCGATCGGCCGAGCCGCGCGCCATCGCGCCGACGGAACCCATACCGCGATAGGCTTTGAACGAGCGGCCTTGATAGAGATAAACTTCGCCGGGGCTTTCGTCGGTACCTGCGAGCAGCGAGCCAACCATGGCCGCAGATGCGCCAGCGGCCAGCGCTTTGGCCATATCGCCAGAATATTTGATGCCGCCATCGGCGATGATAGGAATGCCGGACTTTTGCGCAGCTTCGACGGCCTCCATAATTGCCGTCAATTGCGGCACGCCAACGCCCGCAACGATGCGCGTGGTGCAGATGGAACCCGGACCAATGCCGACCTTAATGGCATCGGCGCCCGCATCAATAAGCGCCAATGTGCCCTCACGCGTCGCGACATTGCCAGCAATAACGCGAACCGAATTTGAGAGTTTTTTGGCACGGGTGACGGCATCCAAAACACGTTGTGAATGGCCATGCGCGGTGTCGATAACGATCACGTCTACGCCCGCATCTATCAGGCGCTCGCAGCGCTCAAAGCCATCATCGCCGACAGAAGTTGCGGCGGCGGCACGAAGGCGGCCTTGGCTGTCTTTGGCGGCGTGTGGATTGAGCTGCGACTTTTCAATGTCTTTGACCGTAATAAGTCCGACACAGTGGCCTTGAGCGTCAATCACCACAAGCTTTTCAATGCGGTGCTGATGGAGGAGATGCTTGGCTTCCTGTTGACCGACGTTTTCCTTCACCGTAATGAGGTTTTCACGGGTCATCAGCTCATAGATTTTTTGATGTGGATCAGAGGCGAAGCGCACATCGCGGTTGGTCAGAATACCAACCAGACGACCGGTCTTGCCTGTGCCTTCGACAACGGGAATGCCGGAAATGCCATGCGCACTCATTAATGCTTGTGCTTGTGCCAACGTTGCATCCGGCCCGATAGTGACAGGGTTTATCACCATGCCACTTTCAAATTTTTTGACCTGACGAACCTCTTCGGCTTGGCGTTCCGGGTCCAAATTACGATGGATAACGCCAAGGCCGCCTGCCTGCGCCATGGCAATGGCGAGACGCGATTCTGTAACAGTATCCATCGCAGATGAAATGATGGGAATGTTCAGTTCAATATCTTTGGCGATAGTGGTGCGAAGATCGGTCTGCCCCGGCATCACCTCCGAATGGCCGGGCTGCAATAGCACATCGTCAAAGGTAAGAGCCTGCGCGCCGGTAGCGGTTTCGCGGATTATTGCCATCTCGTCAGTTCCCTTAAAAACAAAGAACGGCGCGGGGAGGACTGCGCCGTCGGTACGATTACCCTGTGGGATTGACGGGGGCAGTTAACACGGAAGTTTGCGGTTGGGAAGGGTGGATTTGGATTGGCTGTGGATGGATTTTGTGAAATGCGACACGGTGCCATGTGATTCACTATGTGCATTTTTAGATTGAAAAGTAATACATTTTGTAATACAATTATGTAGGGTCGGGAATTGGCGATGCTATTTGAATGGGATGAGACAAAGAATCGTCTAAACATTCACAAGCACGGCATAAGTTTCGAGCAAGCCGTCAAGATTTTTGATGGATACACCGTTGATCGTATCGATGACCGTTTTGGCTACGATGAGGTCCGTGTTTTTAGCCTAGAGCAACATGAATTTTGACAGACTCAAAATTCAAGCTCTAAGTCTTTGTTTTGTCGCACTATCCTTAACCGCTTGATGTTCCATCAAGCTTGGAAGTGCTCTAGGTGTGATTGGCACTATGACCATTATTGCTGTCATCCACACCGATAGAAATGACGTGTGCCGCATTATTTCAGCGAGACCGGCCGTCAGGCAGGAAAGGATAATTTATGAAAAAGAAATACGAGAAGTCTTTGACGCTTGATGAACTGGCAGCGCTGCTGGATAGCGACATTGATACGAGCGACATTCCGGTCTTGGATGAAGCATTTTGGTCGAAAGCCGTTGTGACGCCACCCCGCACAAAACCGAATGTCAGCCTGCGCATCAGCGAAGAAGTGATTGCCTACTTTAAGAAGGAGAGTCCTAAAGGCTATACGGCGAGGATGTCTGCTGTACTGGCGAGTTTTGTGAGCGCCCAACGATCGCGATAGTTTAGCCCAAAGGCGAGACATCGTCGTCCTCGATTGGTGCCTCCACCACCTCGCCCCTGCCCTTGAAGCCCTTGGCCAGAATGTATAACTCGACTGACTCTTGCCGCGATGCTGGCGGCTTCACATGGTGGACACTGCGGAAATTGCGCTTTAGCAAATCCAGCACGGTGTTTTCTGTACCGCCTTGGAAGGTTTTGGAGAGGAAGTGCCCGCCGGGTTTTAAATTATCAATGGCAAACTGGGCAGCGATTTCGCAGAGGTGCATCGTGCGCATATGGTCTGTGCGGCGGTGGCCTGTGGTGGGCGCGGCCATATCGGACAATATCAAATCCGGCGCGCCGTCGAGTGCGTCAAGCACAGCTTGCGGGGCTGATTCATCGAGAAAATCCATTAATAAAAGCGTGACGCCCGGGATCGGCGGGATTTCGAGAAAATCAATGCCGACGATGCGCGGCAAGCTATCATTGGAACCGCAGACCTTTGCTGCGATTTGACACCAGCCGCCTGGGGCCGCACCAAGGTCAATCACGCGGTCGCCCTTGCGCAAAATATTGTAGCGGTCGTTAATTTCGGTGAGCTTGTAGGCCGCGCGCGAGCGCATACCTTCGGCCTTGGAGCGATGCACGTAGGGATCATTCATATGCCGCTCCAGCCAGCGGCGCGAACTATCTTTAATCGTGCCCGCCTTCTTTTTGATGCGGATGTGCAGACCCCGCGCGCCGGTGGTTTTGATGCCGCTTGGTCCGGGTTTTTTGGTCATGATTGGGGTCCATTATTGTGGCGTGGCGGCTGATAGCTTCTGCGCCATGCAAAGTCACTCGACATCATTTCTGTTAGCAAGCCTTCGCGCAAGCCGCGATCTGCGACGCGCAGGCGCTCGCTTGGCCATGTAAGCCTGATACCGTCTAAAATTGCACAGCCTGCCAGCACCAAATCCGCGCGCTCCGCGCCGATGCAGGCGTTAGCGACGCGCTCCTCAAAGTTCCATGATTGCAGGCGCTCGCTCATGGCAGAGACATCGGCGTCTTCCATCCACAAGCCATCAACACGGCGGCGGTCATATCGCTCAAGCCCGAGATGAATTCCAGCCAGCGTGGTGACTGTGCCGGACGTGCCAAGCAGATGAAAACGCGCCCCTTGCGCCAACTCACCCAGCGCGTGGCGGCGGTCAAATTTGGCAATCATCGACAACACATCATCGACCATTGCCTTATACACATCAGCGCTGACATGCTTTCCACCGAAGCGCTCCGCAAGCGACACCACACCCACGGGCAGTGATGTCCACGCGATGATCTGGTCGCTAAGACGCGGGGTGCGCCGCTTGGTGCGATCAATGAGCGCGATTTCTGACGAGCCCCCACCGATATCAAACAGCACCAGCGCATCAGTCTGCGAATTCACCAGCGGCCCGCAGCCGGAAACGGCTAGTCGCGCTTCAGTTTCACGATCCACAATTTCCAAATCGAGGCCGGTCTCGGATTTTACACGGTCAAGAAATGCCTCGCCGTTTGCTGCTGAGCGGCAAGCTTCGGTAGCGATCAACCGGACCATGCGAACGGAGCGACTACGCAGCTTTTCAGCGCAAACTTTCAAGGCCTCGACAGCCCGATCCATTGCCAGATCACTCAAACGCCCGCTTGCCGTCAACCCTTCGCCAAGTCGCACAATACGCGAGAAAGCATCGACGACACGAAATTGACCGGGCTTGGTTGGCGTTGCAATTAGCAGCCTACAATTATTCGTGCCCAAATCGAGCGCAGCATAAAGATCGGGGCGACGCTGGATAACGGGGGCGGAAACGATTGCCGGCTCTACTGGTTTTGGCAGATCCACAATGGTCGCAACAGGCACTATTACCGTCACTTTTTTTACTTTGCGACGACGACGACGTTTCGAGCGCTTTATCTCGTCCGCACCAGTTGATGTGCTTGGACGTTCATTTTGTTGCGGGCGTTCCGCGCCGGGTTTGCTGGAAGCAATTCCCTTTGCAGACGGCTCCCCCCGGCCATTCTGGCGGGATTCAGGGCGTCCATTGCCCCTCTGATGCCGTTGCGCCCCGCTGCCGGCTGCGCCGGAATCAGGGTCTTGCACGTTAAAGTCCTTGCCGCGCGCGCTTACCTTTTTGGCCGTACTAAAGCTAAAAAGGTCGCGTCAGCGCTCTGTAATTATGCTCGTTGCTATTAAACTATCAGCATTATGCCAATTTGCAAAGGCATTGCTTTGGCTCATTCAAGCAAAACAAGCGCATTGGGGGTTTGCAACGGCGAAACATTTGTCCTATAAACCGCTCGCTGTCTTTTAAGCCAGCCAAGCCGCACGACGACGCTTGGGGAATAGTTTAATGGTAGAACAGCGGACTCTGACTCCGCTAGTCTTGGTTCGAATCCAGGTTCCCCAGCCACTTGATTTTATTACACTTTTTTAGTTTCGAGACCCCAACTTGTTGTGACAGTCGGGAGTTTAGTTGGCATTATTTGTTCTCGTTTCGAGCTTGTGTATCGCTGAATCGCCAAGTCTTGGATTACGCACAAGGTAATGCACATCCAAAATAGAGCCCACATCGCTTAGACTATGGCCTGTGATTGTCGCTATTTCGGCTTCCGTACACTCTGCCAAGGCGAGTCTGGTTACAGCGGTTCCGCGCAAGTCATTAAATGTAACGCCAGTTACTCCACTCAATACGCAGGCCTTGCGCCAAGAGGAACGGAAGCCATCTTCAGTCCACGGTTTACCGGCTTGATTGACCAACATGACCGGCAACGTTCGCAATAACATCTGCGGCATCGCCCAAGGGCGCTTCAATGCCTCTTAAACTGGCCTTAAAGCACGGTTTAGTAACTGTATCAGGGTTGGCGACCACATTGGATTTGGACATATTCTGGCTCCTGTTCAAACAGACGCAACTACCACGCCCGTACTGACCAAAGCCCCGCATCAAGCGGGGCGGGCCGTTTTACTATGATAGTTCCGACTATTGTGTCACCGGCAAGGACACCAATGCGTTGTTCCAAGTGTAAGTCCAGTCCGAAGGATAAACTAATGAAAATTCCGTCCCTTTGGCATGACCTTCGTTGCTGGTTCATAGTTTAGCTTATGGCGGATATTACGGGGGTGTTTGCGTGAATCTATTTCCACGGGTCGCTTTGCTTCGTCCGCTGCGGTTGTGGTCATGGCAAAGTCGGCACTGGATAACTTGGCAAGCAGCGGCGAGACGTCGATGATGCGATTGGCGATTACATGGACAACGCCGCTTTCGCTTTGCACATGGCCCTCGATAGCGCAAAATCTGGAGCTTAAAACTTCGCTGCGAAACTGTTCAAAAACCTTTGGCCAAACCACGACATTCGCAACATGGCCCTCGTCCTGCAAGGTCATGAAAATAACGCCGGATGCTGTGCCGGGGCGCTGGCGCACAAGAACAAGACCGGCAACGCGCACCTTGGCTCCATTCTTCATCTCAACGAGTTTTTCCGATGGCGTAACACCACGGGCGGTAAGTTCTTCGCGCAAAAGCGCTGCGGGATGGGTTTTCAATGAAAGGCCGATGGTGCGATAATCTTCTACCACATGCTCACCGATTAACATGCTTGGCAGACCATAATCAACCTCGCGGGTTGGGTCTGCGGCAATTGAAAAGAGCGGTAAATCTTCCTGCCCGCCAACGCGGTTTAACCCTCGCGCTGCCCAAAGTGCATCACGCCTATCAAGCCCTAGAGAACGAAATGCATCAGCATCGGCAAGTCGCTCAATAGTGGCGACAGAAATCGCGCCGCGCAGCCAGACATCGCGAACACTGTCAAAGCCCTTGCCGCGCAGTTCCACGAGGCGTTTCAACTCCTCTTCGCGCAGCCCTGTGATTTGTCTAAAGCCGAGCCGCACGGCATGGGTGGAATGAATATCATGCTGCATCTCACCGTGGCGCGGATGAAGATGATCTGTAGCCGTAGGACCATCCTCCAATTGATTGTCCCAGCCGGAAAAATTCACATCGGGCGCGCGCATCTCCACGCCATGCTCACTGGCATCGCGGACAATTTCGGAAGGGGCATAAAAACCCATCGGCTGCGAATTAAGAAGGGCTGATGCAAACACATCCGGATAATGGCATTTTAGCCAGCAGGAGGCATAGACCAGAAGCGCAAAACTTGCTGCATGGCTTTCGGGGAAGCCATATTCGCCAAAGCCTTCGATCTGTTTGAAGCTGGACTCTGCAAAGGCCTGTTCATAGCCGTTCTTAATCATGCCTTTTATGAATTTTTCTCGTAGCAGACCGATTGTGCCCATCCGCCGGAATGTTGCCATGGCGCGGCGCAGTTTGTCGGCCTCGGGAGGGGTAAATCCGGCTGCCACAATGGCAATTTGCATGGCCTGTTCTTGAAACAGCGGTACACCCAATGTGCGCTTTAATACGGCTTCTAACTCTTTGGAGGGATAAGTGGCTTTTTCCAAACCCTGCTTGCGCCGCAGATATGGATGGACCATGCCGCCTTGGATAGGACCGGGGCGGACAATGGCGACCTCAATAACTAGATCATAAAAACATACGGGTCTCAGCCGTGGAAGCATCGACATTTGTGCCCGGCTTTCGACCTGAAACACGCCGACAGAATCAGCGCGGTGCAGCATACGATAGACCGAAGGATCTTCCTTTGGCACGCTATCCAAAGTTAGCTTTCTGCCTATGCCGTCCCATTGCGGATAAGTCTTTTCAATCATGGCGAAGGCTTTACGCAGGCAGGTCAGCATGCCGAGCGCCAGTATATCCACCTTGAGGATTTTGAGCTGCTGCAAATCATCCTTGTTCCATTCAACGACGGTGCGATCATCCATAGTCGCGTTCTGGATGGGTACGACATCATCGAGCCGGTCGCGCGTGATGATGAGGCCGCCAACATGCTGCGAAAGATGGCGCGGGAAGTCACGCAATTCTTTAACGAGGCGAAGACAGATCATTAGTCGTGTGTCGGCTGGATCAAGGCCGAGCCTTGCAAGGTCATCTTGGCTGGTGCCTTTTGACCACCATTGCTGCATTTTGGAAAGCGCAGAAATCCTGTCCTCTGAATAGCCAAAGGTCTTGCACACATCGCGTATGGCACTGCGCCTGCGATAGCAAATCAAAGTGGCGGTAAGGGCGGCGCGGTGGCGTCCGTATTTAGTGTAGATATATTGGATGACTTCTTCTCGGCGCTCATGCTCAAAATCAACATCAATATCTGGCGGCTCGTTACGCTCAGTGGAAATGAAGCGGTCGAATAAAAGATTTGATGTGGCGGGGTTTACCGCTGTAATCCCAAGCACATAGCAAATGGTGGAGTTTGCCGCCGAGCCACGACCTTGGCAAAGAATGCCGCGTTCTTCGCGGGCAAACCGAACAATGTCCGCGACGGTGAGAAAATAAGGCGCGTAGTTAAGCGTTGCCACAATATCCAGTTCGCGAATAAGTGCTGCCCTTACCCCCTCTGGAATACCTTCCGGATAGCGCTTGTCAGCACCAATCCATGACAGTGCCTCAAGCGCGGCTTGCGGGGTTTCGTAGCCCTCAACCGCCTCATCCGGATATTGATAGGAAAGCTCATCAAGGGAGAAATTTATACCCTCCAAAAAGCGTACCGTTTCGCTCACGGCTTCGGGGGCATCGCGGTAAAGCCGCAGCATTTCGTCTGGTGTTTTCAAATGCCGCTCGGCGTTGGCGGCGAGCAGGCGTCCGGCGGCGTCCAGCGTGGTGTGCTCGCGGATGCAAGTGAGAACATCCAGCAGCGCTCTGCGTTCGGGCACATGATGCAGTGGTTCCGTGGTGGCGACTAGCTTGGCGCCTGTTTCCAAGGCCAGCTTTTTCAAAAGCCGGATGCGCCGCCGGTCCTCACCATCAAATACGAAGCGCGCAGCGAGCCAAACCTTACCACAATGCTGATGGATGGAGCGAAGGCATTTAGCCAGCGAAGCGTCAGGCAATGCCCCTGTTGCAAGCGCAGGAATAACAATCGCCTGCATACCTTCGCAACGATTGAGAAAATCTACAAAATCCAGCCAGCACTCCCCCTTTGGCGCGCGCCGGTTGCCGTCTGTTAGCAATCGGGTTAGCCGCGAATAGGCCGCACGATCTTTTGGGTAGGCGAGAATATCCGGAGTTCCATCGCGAAACACCAAGCGCGCCCCGACTGCAAGCGGTAGCTCCACCTCTTTGGCAATCACATGGGCACGTACAATGCCTGCCAATGAATTGCGGTCGGCGATCCCAATGCCAACATGATTTAAGTTTTTCGCGGTTGCCACCAATTCTTCTGGATGCGCCGCTGAGCGCAGAAAAGAAAAGTTAGTGCTGACGCATAGGTCGACGAAACCGCTCATGCGAACAGCCCATGAATATACCAGCGCGGCGCTTCCTGCCGGTCATTATAATCTTCGCGGTACAGCCAAAAGCGATGCCCGTCTTTGTTCTCAACGCGGTAATAATCACGCGGGCGGGCGTTTGGTGCACGCAGCCAATCCGGCGTGACCCGTTCCGGCCCTTCAGCACGCAACACCTCGTGCAAGACCCGCCGCCAACGAAAACGCATGGGCGGACCGTCCGGCATGGAAGCGATTGCCTCAACCGGTTGTGCGCGGGGAAACAGGCGCAGCGGGCGACGCATCACGCCATCTTGCGGCGGGGCGGGCAATTCATTTAGCTCGGTTTTGATTTCTACCCAACCATTGGCCCGTTCCGGCGCATGAACGGTGTGAAGCTGTGGCCTTCCAATACGGCCTTTTCCAAGCCGTGCCGTTAACCTGTCAATCAGCCGCGCTTCCGCCTCTTTGTCTCGTCCCGCCTGCGGTGCAAGATCGATAGAGCGCAGCACAATCGGCGTGATTTCCACCGCATCCAGCCGCGCAGCGTCAAAGCCAAATTCGGCGTCCAAAGTTTCAGGTGAAACAGATAGCCTCTCGCGTAAAAGCCTTAGCATAATGATAGGATCATGCTCAGCCCGGCTGAGGCCAAGCTGTACGTTACGAATACGACTATCCACGCCGAACAGGCAGAGCCGCAACAGCCTTACGCCTGATCCCCGTTCATTTAGCTGGTGGCACAAATCCGCGCACAGCGCTTCTGTGACAATCAGCGTTTCTTCCATGGTGATGATTGGTTCGACTAGATGCCGTAGTACAAAAAGTGGTGGCGGTGGGCGTCTTGGTGTCAATGCTTCAGGTGCACGGCCTAGGGCTTGGTCAAGCCGGAGCAGCGCGTGTTGTCCGGCACGGGCGGCAAAGGGCTGGCGCGGCGCGTGCATGATCTGGCCAATGGTTTTAAGACCAAGTCTTCGTAGTAGCGCTGTCGCTTCTGGTGCTAGTCTCAACGCTGAAATGGGCAAGTGAGACAAGGCTGCCTCCAGTTCATTTCCTTCAACCAACCGGGTTCTGCCAATGCGTGAAAACGCCCAAGCCGAGCCGGGTGTTGGGGCCAGCGCGACACGAGCCGTGAGGCCGTGCGCTTTGATTGATCGCTCCACATGGTTAAGCAGCGCCGTGACGCCACCAAACAAATGTGAGCAACCAGAAACATCAAGCAAAAGCCCATGTGGCGGATCAATGACAACGATCGGCGTAAAGCGCTCGCACCACGCGGCAATTTCATCCAGTAGCCTTGCATCAGCCTCTACATTTGCATCTCGCGCCACAATATCTGGCCGTATGGCCCGCGCATCGGCAAGCGACATGCCGATGTTAAGCCCCGCTGCGCTGGCTTGCCGGTCGAGCGCCGTAATGGTGAAAGCGTTTCTTATCTTGTCGTAGATGACAAGCGGGCGCTGGTCAGGCGGCGTTAAGCTCTTGCGCATCAGCCTGTCCGTTGGCAGACGCAGGAACCACAACGCCATCCATTGCGTCGTCACGTTCGTTTTGACGGTCGCAGAATACATGGCTGTTAATATCCCAATGAAGATTGAATGAAAGGTTGCTGGTTCCGGCGCGATTGCGGGCAAGATGAGCTTTGAATGAAGGGGCACCCAATTCGCGCTCCATACCTTGGCTGGGCGCGGCACTGATATTCCAGCGGCTCCACGCCGCGCTTGATCCGGCTGTATCAAAACGCAGAAGGATGCAGCGTGTTTTGTGCTTTTCGGCGGCTAGTAAAAGCCGGCGAGTGGCTGTGAGGCCAAGCGATTTTTTACTAGGCGAAATCGCGCAAATCACAGTTGTCTCTGGTGTGGTCAACGCCTGTTCGCTCGCCCAAAGCGCATCTATTTGTGAGTTTGCCCGCACCATCAGTAGCCGATCAAGGTCAATACCGAATTGCGACAACCCTTCCGCATTGGGCAGCCCATCCTCAAAAAAATCTTGCTCGGGCGCAGCCCAAAAAATCATGCCGTTGCCAGCTTTGTTTTTTGCCGCAGACATTGCCCAGCCCAAAGCAAAGCCCAAGGCCGCCGCATGATCCCCCGGTGCGCTTGGCATAATCTCGTTAAGCGGCGCATGAGCTACTGCCGCACGCACGCTTTCGAATGTCTCCAAGACTCGTGAGTCATTATGGGTGAAACCCTCCCGAACTAAACGCAACACAGCTGGAGCAGTGGATACAGACATTCGATAAAAATAGAACAAAATAAGAACATTGACAAGATGGAATTTAGGAATTTGTTCATATGTCGTATTCCACTTATCATAAGAGCGGACCAAGCCTGATGTTCCAACAATTTACACAAGTTCACAAACGATCTGGAATGGACTATACACTTAGCTACTTTTGGGGGCTTAATCAGACACCTCAATTTGGGGTCGCCAGCGGTCCCGGTAAAAATGACTTCGTTCGTTTGACATCATTCCAGCTGTCAATTCGTGGCGGCTGGTGTGCCAATCTCAATAGTTGAAACATCAAAAGCCTTGTGGTGCGAAATGCACGCGGCACCAATTGCAGATTCGAATTCACGCAAATGGCTCAGATCAATATCCGGGATACGAGTGCCCGGAATGATCCGTCGCGCAACCAAGTCATGCAATGACTCAATGCAGCGCTCAAGCACCGGCCTCAATGAACCGCTTAAGACAATTTGTGACGGATTGAAGATATTCACTAATGACACAAGTCCCGTAGCGAGATGTCCTGCTAACAATGAAACAGCCTGTATCGCAGCCTCATCACCCCGATCAAATGCGTCAGCAACTTCGGCCGTAAGCGTATCCAGATTATCATCTCCGGCGGTTTCGCAACGACGGTAGCTGCGCGCAAGAGCCGCAATATTTACCCACGTTTCCAGACAACCTTTTTGCCCGCAACTGCAAACAACGCCGTTGGAACCAATATTTAAATGGCCAAGTTCCATGCCCGTGCCGTCGGCCCCTCGCAATAACCGGCCATTGATAATGGCCGCACCGCCGCATCCCGTACCGAGCTTTAAAAAAATTGTGCAGGTAACTTGAACTCCAGTTTGCGTATACACGGCGCCAAAGGCAGCGGCGTTGGCGTTATTTTCAATACTGAAGGGTATATCTGTAACTGCTTCCAAATGGCCCTGAAAGTTTGTTTGAGTCCAGCCTAAGATGGGTAGGTTCACTACATATCCGTCTGTGCGCACAAGACCCGGAACCGTCACTCCACCCGAATGAATCTTTCCACGATAACGGGGATCTTGGCGAAAGCTGGTAATCGCCTTTGCAATAGCGATAGCCGCCTCATCTGGAGATATGCGATGCGTTAGCGGATCTTCAATAGTTTCGACGACATTGGTGCAAAGATCGAGCAACACAAAGCGTAAACTGGTCACCCCTATTTCTACGCCCAGAAAATAGGCTGCCGTTGGATTAATTGCCACAGCAACTCCCGGTCGGCCAGGCTCACGTTCTCCCGCCTGCCTGGCCTGTGCCGCCACCTGGCGCAGCAATCCGCGTTTCATCATGTTTGACGTGAGGCGGCTTATGGTGGCTGGTGTGAGCCCTAACGCACGGGCTATCACCGCCCGCGACTCGTCACCACGCGTGCGCAACAACGTTAAGATACTGCGTTCATTGACAAATTTGGCAAGAGTTTGATCGGCCATCCGGCTCTCTTTAAATCGCCTACTATATGGAAGACCTGTTCGTCATAACGATGTTTTCCGCGCGAAGGAACAACTCATTTCCGGTGTGGTACACATACGACCTCCCCTCACCGCCAGTTAAACTTTAATTTGTTACATTAAGCAATATATTATTTGAAGTGGGCTGATGTTGAGTGTTATCTGTGTGGATAAATAGTTTGGCGGCTGACCTCCTTCTTGGAATACTTCCGCGTACAAAAGGGCATCGGCATGAGCGGAAATATGCAGAAGCTAAAGGTTGGTATCCTTGGTTGCGGACCTATCTCGCAAGCCGCGCATTTTGAAAGTGCAAACAAGGCCAGGAACGTAGAATTATACGCCATTTGTGATATTGCCGATGACTTGCGAAACCGGATGATGGCCACTCACGCGCCGCATCTGTCCTTTGCCAATTACGATGACATGCTGGCGGACCGCGAACTTGACGCGGTTGTGATCGCGACTTCCGATGCATTCCATGTGCAAGCTTCCATAGCGGCATTGAAAGCAGGCAAGCATGTGCTTTGTGAGAAACCGCTTGGCGTATCCGTTGAAGAAGTCGAAGAGCTGAAGCTAGCCGTCAATATGAGCGGTAAACTGCTACAAGTGGGCAACATGAAGCGCTTTGATGCCGGCCTTCAAAGCGCCAAAACATTTATTGATAGCGAAATGGGCGAAATGCTGGCGCTGAAAGCGTGGTATTGCGATTCAACTCATCGTTATGCAATGACTGATGCGGTGCAGCCGCTTATGGTCAAAAGCGCTTCGGCCAAGAAACCCGCTGGAGATCCAAAAGCTGATCTTGAGCGCTATTTTATGTTGGCGCACGGCAGCCATTTGCTGGATACGGCGCGCTATTTTGGCGGCGAAATTGTTGAACTTGAGGCGAGGTTGGCCAAGCGCTTTGGTGCTTATTGCTGGTTTGTGGACATAAAGTTTGCCAACGGCGTGTTCGGTCATTTGGATTTGACGGTTGCCGTGCGCATGGACTGGCACGAGGGATTTCAAATCTATGGCGAGCACGGCTCGATACTCGGTAAAACCTATAACCCTTGGCTGTTTAAAACTAGCGAGGTGGATATTTTCCGTGAGTCTACTGGTGAAACATCGCGAGTACTCGGCGCAGACGGACATTTTTACCGCCGCCAGTTGGATGCATTTTCGAATGTCATCTTGAATGGTGCGCCGATGACCGGGGCAAACATTGACGATGGTATTGCCTCCGTTCGCGGGATGGTCGCTATTGCGCAATCTGTGAAATCCGGCAAGCCGGTACGGCTTTCAGAGGTGGAAGGCGCGGTGTAATGAAAGTCGGCATTTTCGCGAAGACATTTGCAGGCACAACTCCGCTGGAGGTTTTAAGCGCGGCTGCAAGCTGCGGCTATGCTTGCGTGCAGTATAATATGGCGTGTTCAGGCATTGGCTCCCTGCCCGAAATTATAAGCCAAGAAACAGCTGAGGCTGCGCGCATCGCCAGCTTTGCAACGGGCGTGGAAGTTGCAGCTATTTCTGCCACCTACAATATGATCCATCCCGACTTAAAAAAACGTGAGGCGGGAAGGCGCAGCTTTGCAGCGATTGCCGAACGTGCGACCGCTATGGGCTCGCGCTTGCTGACAGTTTGCTCTGGCAGCTGCAATGCACAAGACCAATGGAGCCATCATCCCGACAATCAATCGCCCGACGCGTGGCGGGACATGCTTGGCGAATTTGAAGCGCTCATCGAGATTGCTGATAAGCACGACATCTTGATCGGTGTCGAACCCGAGCTTGCGAACGTTGTGGATGGCGCGGCCAAGGCTCGCGGATTGATCGACACTTTGGGCAGTG
>JAYSWX010000050.1:0-12568 GCA_043717855.1 Phyllobacterium sp. | reverse complement strand
AGCCATGCGAAGCGACAAAACCGACAAAAGCTTCAGCAACATGATCTACATATGCGCAGCGGTCATAAATTCACGATGAATCTCAACAATCCCTAGGCAGCCAAGCGTTTATTACCTCTCTTCGCGATGATTGTGTTGAGGCATTCGACGCAAAGGTCTAAATCCACCAGACCTATTTTCGCCAATTCGACGTCGATTTCATCAAGCATAACGCCTCGTTCCACCAACGTAGCAATCGCGGCGTTGATTGCATCGCGCGTTTCAAAGCGGACCGGGTGGAGCCTCATAGCAAATTCCAAGCAATTCAATATTAAGGTAAATTGTAGATAAGACCTTAATTTTTTGTTAATGTAAGCAATTACTTTTATATATTTTTGCTTGCATACGGTGAAAATACTCATAAAAAACAATGTGTTGCAGCAATTCGCATTAATTTTTCCAGGGCACAACTATTGCGCAGGAAATATCTTTGTGAATTCACCCGGTTTAACCACCTTGCCATCACAGGCCTTTTTTTCCCGATATTCAACCAGATCAAACCCGCCGGCCTCATTGACCTTATAGGATTCCAAGACACCGCAATCACCCGCTTCACTGCCTAATGAAATGCCGGTAACAGTGCGGGTCTTCACATCCCATACCGGCGACATTAGCTGACTTTCGCCGACTGCACGGGGCCGACCCTTTGGGCCTTCGATTTTCAAAAAACTAAGATTTGTCTTGGGATCCGTCAGATAGACGAGCGCAAACAGATGGGATGTTTGTGCGCCGAATGTATCACAAGGAATTTGCCAGATCGCAGATTCTTCCGACATCTGGAACCCTTTAACGCCAGTTTTCATTGTAGCGGGTTTGCAGGCAAACTGCTTTTCCGCCGCTGCGAACACTTCTTTATCCACCTGTTCGGGCGTTAGATCATAGGCTTCAAACATGCCGACGGCGCCTGCTGCGGCGCTATCATCGCCAACGGCAGGTGTATTACACCCTGCGTTACCTTTGACTGAGGCGCGAAAAATAGGGAAGCCATCCATCACAATGAGGAGCTTACCGCTAGTGATTTCGATGGTTTCACCCATTAGGTCGTCGAGCTTAAGCTGCTGAATCACATAGTCATTTTCGCCCGGCATCTTATACATTTGATATTCGAAGAGGTCGTAGCCATTGGTTTTCCCGCCGGTTGCCACGCGGGTAAGCTGGACATCCTTGCCGCCGATTTTCATGTGGGCGGGATCGTGTTTATTATCTTCGCCGACAAGTTTTTCAGTGAACATGTAGGCATACTTGTCAGTGTCGGGATCGCGGTCGTCCTGCCACAGCACAATGCTACAGCCTTGGCTGCGATCTACTTCCGATTTTTCATACAGATTGAGGTCTACATCAACGCTGGCCTGCGCAAACGCAGGAGCGGTTGTTCCCAATGCCCAAATCGAAGCAAAAAGGCCGGTGCGAAACCAAGTGAACATTGGACTTACCTTCAATAGCAAAGTCAGTATTTTTACGAAACGACCGGCGCGGCGTCTGGGCGCGCCGGTCAAGAATTAATCGACTAACAAGGGTTCTCGTCGGTGCAATCTGACGACTGTTGGGCCTGTGCGTCCGCATCGGCCTGAGCCTGCGCATCTGCGGCGGCCTGTGCGTCTGCATCAGCTTGGGCTTGCGCATCGGCATCGGCCTGAGCCTGAGCATCAGCTTGGGCTTGCGCATCAGCATCGGCCTGCGCCTGGGCATCAGCTTGGGCTTGGGCGTCCGCATCGGCTTGAGCTTGCGCATCGGCATCGGCCTGAGCCTGGGCATCAGCTTGGGCTTGGGCGTCCGCATCGGCTTGAGCTTGCGCATCTGCGGCGGCTTGGGCCTCAGCAGCTTGCGCTTCGGCGGCTTGCGCCTCTTCGGCGGCCTTGGCTTCCTCAGCAGCTTGCGCTTCAGCAGCTTGCGCTTCAGCAGCTTGCGCCTCTTCATCGGCCTTAGCTTCTTCAGCAGCCTTAGCTTCTTCAGCAGCCTTGGCTTCTTCAGCAGCCTTGGCTTCCTCGGCAGCCTTGGCTTCCTCAGCAGCCTTAGCTTCATCCGCAGCCGGTGCAACTGGCTCTTCGGCAGGCACAGCATCCGGTGCAGCCGGGTCTTCAGCGGCAGCTGGTGCAACTGGCTCTTCGGCAGGTGCAGCGTCCGGTGTCACTGGTTCTTCGGCAGGTGCAGCGTCCGGTGTCACTGGTTCTTCGGCTGTCACTGGTTCTTCGGCAACAGGCTCCGGTACCGCAGCAGGTTCTGCATCCGGCTTGAAGTCCGGCGCATCGGCGGCGGCTGAATTGGCCTCAATCGCGGTCATCTCTTCGTCTGTTGGCGCAACTTTTTCGGTTTCTGCTTGCGCAGAGAAGGCGGCACTTTCCACCACAACATCAGCTTCGGGAATATCAGTTGGCGCGACAGCTGCGCTGGCAAATGCGGTTTCGGTTGCATCCGCATCGGTTATCAACGTTGTGCTGTTATCAGTCACATAAATATTGGTCTCGTTGATCGTCGTTTCATTGATGATCGTGGTATTGATATTAATGTTCGTTTCATCAGCGTAAGCAAACGACTGGTCGTAATATTCACTCGGCCAGTTGGCATAATAGCCATCGTAATAGTAATCCCAATCGCTACCGTAGCTGCTAAAACCATCATCATATTCGGCCCAATAGCCATAATAGTCCGGGTAATAGACCTCCGTTACGTAGCCATAACCGATATACCAGCCGTCGATAATGCCGAGCGCCAACAGGGTTTCCTGATAGTTAGCGGCGGAAACGGGTCGGCTGCGCAGACGGCTGACTTGCGATTTCAATGCGCCGACATCCTTGGACAAATGCTTATTGCCCTTGGTCTTGCCTTCAAGGGCACGAACCTTTGCTTCCAGTGTGGCGATGCGATTATTAAGGTCTTTTGTCTGCTTCGGGCTGACCTTGGTCGGGCGCTTGGATGTTTGTGTCAGCGCATAACGAGCGGTGTATGTTGACCAGTTGGCAGCAGTTACCCGCACCCCTTCGGAGATGGCCTTGTCTTGAATACGGGCTAATTTATAACTGCCCTGCAACTGGCCGACAGCGACCGTGACCTTGCGCGTGGCAGCGGAAATACTCTTCGGGTTTTTGGCCTTTAGCGCCTTTTCAAGATTACCAACTTCGGTGGCAACACTTTTGACAGACTTCAAAATAATGCCGCTTGCACGGCTCTTTGCATAGGCCGGCTGTTTAAATGTCACCACGATGACGCCCAGCGAACGCTTCATGTTTTTGAGCAACGCCGCCGCATTAAGCTGCGCACCGGCGGCTGCCTGCGCAGTCATGACCGGTACAAAACTTGTCTTGCTGCCGAACGTTATCGGCGAAAGCAAAATCGCAATAGCTGTGGATGAAATAAGAGCTGTGCGAAGCACGAAGTTTTTGGGTGACATTGTTTTCCTGCCTGTAAAGGGTGTTATCTTATTATATTAGTGTTTTATAATCTAAATTCGCATGTATATAGGTCGCATGAACCGCTTTCGCTGTCAAAACTGATTTTATGATAGTTTTAAGAATGTACATAAAGGGGGGTAATTCCCTAGAGCCAAACGAATTTTGATAGAATCAAAATTCAAGCTCTATGTCTTTGTTTTGTCGCACTATCCCTAACCGCTTGCCTTAACCGCTTGCATTAACCGCTTGATGTTCCATCAAGCTTGGAAGTGCTCTAGTTTGCTTCCATTGCCTTCAACTGATCTTGCAGCTTAGCGGTGCGTTCCTTGGTCATTGTCGCAAGGCAGGCGGGTCCGAGAATTCGCTCAATGCTGCCGCCCATATTATCCACTGATTCCAGCGGGCACTCTGCATCACGAAAGGCGATCCAAGCGCGCTGGGCAGTTTTGAGACGCGCCACGGCAGTATCCGGCGGGGTGTTGCCCATATCAGTATCGATGCCTTGCATTTTTTTCAAATAGGTCGCGTAAACCTTGTTCAGCTTGGCGTCCTCGGCCTTATAATCATTTTCGGCGCAGGCGGCCATTTGAGATGTGTCCCCATCCGGATTGCATTTGGGTTCATCTTGCGCAAAGGCAGCGCCCGTCAGCATTGTTATCAACGTGATCGCCACTGGTGCAAAGATGGTTAAGCGCATGTTAAACTCCGTATTGTTGACATTGGGCGACCTATTTTGACAGACAGCCGATTGACTATTGTTTTATCGTTTGGTGATCCTGTTGGTTGACAGTTACATTTGGTCAATGAAAAAAGAAAGATAATTGCGTGTTCGAAACGTTCGGCAGGCAAATATTGAGGGCGAGATGAAAAAAATTTATCCCAGTGCGGCATCGGCCTTGGATGGCCTGCTGTTTGACGGCATGTTTATCGCCTCCGGCGGGTTTGGCCTGTGCGGCATTCCGGAACTATTGATCGCCGCCATCCGCGATGCGGGCACCAAGAACCTGACATTTGCCTCCAACAATGCGGGCGTGGATGGTTTTGGCATCGGGCAATTGCTTGAGACGCGGCAAGTGAAGAAAATGATCTCGTCATACGTTGGCGAAAACGCAGAATTTATGCGGCAGTATCTATCCGGCGAATTAGAGCTGGAGTTTAACCCGCAAGGTACTCTTGCCGAGCGTATGCGGGCGGGCGGCGCTGGTATCCCCGGTTTTTATACCAAGACCGGCGTTGGCACTGTCATCGCGGACGGCAAGGAGCATAAGGATTTCAACGGCCAGACTTATATTCTGGAGCGCGGCATTGTGGCGGATTTGTCTATCGTCAAGGCGTGGAAGGCTGATCCATCGGGCAATCTGGTTTTCCGCAAGACGGCGCGTAATTTTAATCCCCCTGCTGCAACATGCGGAAAGGTGTGCGTGGTGGAAGTGGAAGAGATTGTGCCGCTCGGCTCGCTGGACCCCGATGGCATTCATCTGCCGGGCATTTATGTGCACCGCATTATCAAAGGCGATCACGAAAAGCGCATTGAACAACGCACAACACGATCACGTGCATCATGATTGAGGGAACATTTGAAATGAGCAGACCATACTTTGATAATTCAGATCCAACTCACGAGGCGTCTCATTGGGCGTCCCTAGCGCTTAATAGAGCTGCAAAACTAGCTGACGAGAAGTTTACGAAAGAGCAATTAGAGGCCCATCCCGAATTTGTTATAGAAATTGCCAAAATGATAGTTGGGTTTGTTGGAAGAAAAGAAAGTGCTCCAGATTCGCCGTCATCCGATTTGGCTGAAATTGCAGCGGCGATTAGGGATATTGAGTAAATGGCTTGGGACCGGAACCAAATGGCCGCGCGGGCGGCACTCGAACTGCAAGACGGCTGGTATGTGAACCTCGGCATTGGCATTCCGACGCTGGTGGCGAATTATATACCAGAGGGCATCGAAGTGACGCTGCAATCTGAAAACGGGATGCTTGGCATGGGGCCATTTCCGTTTGAGGGCGAGGAAGACGCCGACCTTATCAATGCCGGCAAACAGACCATTACCGAACTGCCGCAGACGGCGTTTTTCGACTCGGCGCAGAGCTTTGCCATGATCCGTGGCGGCAAGATTGCCATGGCGATTTTGGGCGCAATGGAAGTGGCCGAAAACGGCGATCTCGCCAACTGGATGATCCCCGGCAAGCTGGTAAAAGGCATGGGCGGCGCGATGGATCTGGTCGCAGGCGTCGGTCGCGTGGTGGTGGTGATGGACCACACATCCAAGCACGGCGAGAGCAAAGTTCTCAAAGCCTGCACCCTGCCGCTGACGGGCAAATCTGTCGTGGACCGGATTATCACGAACCTTGGCGTGCTGGATGTGGTGCCGGGCGGGTTGAAGATTGTGGAATGTGCTGAGGGTGTGAGCGAGGCGGAGTTAAGGGCGGCGACTGAGGCGACTATTGTGGGGTGAGTGAATAGCCGCAGTAATAAGGTAAGTCATGACCAAACAAATCGACCTTAACTCTGATCTTGGCGAGGGCTTCGGGCCTTGGGCTATGGGCGATGACAAGGCGTTGTTGTCGATTGTCACCAGCGCCAATATTGCCTGTGGCGGACATGCCAGTGATCCGGAGACGATGTATGCAACGCTGGTCGCGGCGCGCGAACGGGGTGTAGTGGCTGGTGCGCATCCGGGCTATGCCGACCGCGAGGGTTTCGGGCGGCGGATTATTCCGATGAGTGCGCTTGAAATTGAGCGCATGGTGGCCGCGCAAATTGGCGCACTTATGGGTGTGGCCGCGCTGGCGGGAACAGAAATTGCCTATGTGAAGCCGCATGGCGCATTGGCCAATTTAGCGGCGCAGGAGCGCAGCGTGGCGGACGCGATTGCGCGGGCTATCAAAGCCATATCGCCTAATCTTGCGGTGCTCGCGATTTCCGGCACGCAGTTGGAGCCTGCATCGCTAGCGCTGGGGCTGTCGGTTTTCAGCGAAATTTTTGCCGACCGTGGCTATTTATCATCCGGCCTGCTCGTGCCGCGCAGCCATGCTGAGGCGCTTATCAAAGACAGCGGTGAGGCGGCGGGGCGGCTGGTAACATTCATGGAAACAGGACTGATGCCGGTGATCGACGGCGCACCCATCCGGCTTGAGGCGCATTCAATTTGTGTGCATGGCGACAGTGCGGGCGCCGTCGCCATGGCGGCGGAAATTCGCGCGGCACTTACCAAAGCGGGCATTACCCTCGCGCCATTCTTAAGTCGCGCCGCATGACAGGCGCGGCTGATTTCCCGCGTTTTCAGGCCGTTGGCGATAGCGCGGTGCTGGTGGAATTCGGCGAAGTTATTGGCGATGCAGCCTATGACAATGTCATCCGGCTGGATGGGCTTTTGGCGCAGCATCCGGTTGCCGGATTTGTGGAGGCTGTGCCTGCCTATGTCAGCCTCTTGGTGGCGTTTGATCCGCTGATTACCGATCATGGCGCGGTGACAAAAGCGCTGCAAGCCCTGCTGCGCCGTGCCTCCAGTGCGCCAGTGGCGGGAGCAAAGCGCGAGGTTGAAGTTTGCTATGACGGTGACTTCGCGCCCGATATGGCGGAGGTGATGCGGCTGACGGGCCTCGACCGCGAGGCGGTGATTGCGGCGCATTTGGATGCGCTTTACCGCGTTTATATGTATGGCTTTGCACCGGGCTATGCCTATCTTGGCGGCACGGTGCCTGCCCTCCAATTGCCGCGTAAAGCCAGCGCAGTGCGCGATGTAGCGGCGGGTAGCGTTATCATTGCGGGGCCGCAATGTATTGTGACAACCTTGAAAATGCCGACCGGCTGGTGGGTTATCGGCCACTCGCCAACGAAGATTTTGCAAAGCGATGCGGCGCGGCCATTTCTGTTTGATGTGGGCGACGAGATTATCTTCAAGCGCATCAGCCGTGCGCAATTTGATGCGAGCGTATAGCTATGGTCAGCGCTCAATTTACTGTCATTCATGCTGGTCCGCATGTATCCGTGCAGGATGGCGGACGCCATGGCCTGGCGCGGTTTGGCGTGACAAATTCCGGCGCGATGGATCGTAGCGCGCATAAATTTGCCAATGCCGCGCTTGGCAATCCGCTTGGGGCATCAGTCATTGAAGTATCAATCGGCGGGCTGACGCTGAAATGCACTGAAGGCAGTCTTACCTTTGCTGTCGCGGGCGGCGGGTTTGTCGTGACGATTGATGAAGTGGTGCATCCCTCATGGTGCGTGGCGACAATCCACGCGGGCTCGACTTTGACCATCAGACCGGGAGGTTGGGGAAGCTGGGCCTATCTTGCTTTTGCTGGGGATTTGCAATGCAAGACCTGGCTCGGCAGCGCATCCACACATGGCTCCTCGGGTTTTGGCGGCGGGATGATTGCCTCTCGACAGCTCATTATTGTTGATGATGCCAACGTTATTCCCCACCGCAAGGGTGCAATCCCCTTTCCGCCTCCCCAAGAACCGCGCAGCTATGTGCGCGTTGTCTTGGGACCGCAGGACAGGTTCTTCACGCCAGCGGCGCTAAGCGATTTTCAATCGCAGCGCTTCACGCTGACCAACGCCTATGATCGTATGGGCGTGCGGCTCAGCGGGCCGTTGCTGACGGTGAACGCTGCGCTGAACATGCCGTCTGAAGCCATTGTGCGCGGCTCAATACAGGTGGCGGGTGATGGCGTGGCGACGGTGCTTTTGGCCGATCATCAAACCACCGGAGGCTATCCGAAAATTGCAACGGTGCTTTCAGATGATCTCGATGGATTTGCGCAACTGCGAAGTGGCGCATCGGTGAAATTTCGGGCTGTGACGCCGCAAGTCGCCATTGAGGCGAGGCGGGAGCGGCAAAAAGTGCTGGGCGATTATCTAAAATCGCTTGCTGGCTAAGCAAATCATGACTTTTCCTGCCGCTACCAACCCCACAAAAAACAAACCAAAAGAGCCAAGATAATATTTGTGCATTGCAATAGAATATGAAACGTTGCTCATGAAATTGTTGAGGGGCACAGCATATGGCAATCCATGCCGCGGTCACACATCTGACGCATTACAAGTATGATCGTCCCGTCATATTGGGGCCGCAGATCATCCGGCTGAGGCCCGCTCCGCATAGCCGCACCCGAGTGATTTCGCATTCGCTTAAGGTTTCGCCTGCCAATCATTTCGTCAATTATCAGCAAGACCCTTATGGCAACTGGCTGGCCCGCTATGTGTTTCCTGATCCTGTGATGGAGCTCAAGATCGAGGTCGATCTGATTGCGGACATGACTGTGTATAATCCGTTCGATTTCTTTGTTGAGGAGGCGGCTGAAGTCTGGCCGTTTGAATATGCGGAAGATATCCGGCCCGATTTGGTTATCTATCGCCAACGGGAGCCTCTCGACCCTCTGCTCTCCTCATTCCTCACCACAATCGACCGCAGCCCGCAGCGCACTGTGGATTTTGTGGTGGGGCTGAATGCGCGGTTGGCTGGCGAAATAGACTACATCATCCGCATGGAACCGGGTGTGCAGACGCCGGAGGAAACGCTTAATAACGCCAAGGGTTCATGCCGCGATACAAGCTGGCTTTTGGTCCAGATTTTGCGCCATCTTGGCTTTGCAGCGCGGTTTGTTTCCGGTTATCTCATTCAGCTGAAACCAGATTTGACAGCACTAGATGGCCCCGCTGGAACCGACCATGATTTCACGGATTTGCACGCCTGGTGCGAGGTTTATCTGCCCGGCGCGGGCTGGATCGGGCTTGATCCGACATCCGGCCTTTTGACAGGCGAAAGCCATGTGCCGCTGGCGGCGACGCCGCACTATCGCAATGCTGCGCCGATTTCGGGGCTGGCTTCATTTGCCGAAGTCTCGTTTGATTTTGATATGCGCGTAGACCGTATTGCCGAGCATCCGCGCATTACCAAGCCATTTTCCGAAGAGGCATGGGACGCGCTGAATGTGCTGGGCCACAAGGTGGATGAGGAACTGAAAGCGGGTGACGTGCGCCTGACCATGGGCGGCGAGCCGACTTTCGTTTCGATTGATGATTTCGAGGCCGAGGAATGGAACACGGATGCTGTTGGGCCGACCAAGCGCGGCCTTGCTGATACGCTTATCCGGCGCTTGCGCGATCGGTTCGCACCGGGTGGATTTCTGCACTATGGGCAAGGCAAATGGTATCCCGGCGAGACATTGCCGCGCTGGACATTTTCGCTTTACTGGCGGCGCGATGGCGAGCCGATCTGGGCCAATCCGGCGCTGATTGCGAGCGAGGCGTCAACCGATACGCCTACCAGCGATGATGCACACAAAATGATGCTGACGCTGGCGGACGAGCTTGGCGTTGATGGGGAATTTGTGGCTCCCGCTTTTGAAGACCCTGCGGAGTGGATCATCAAAGAAGGCAGTCTGCCGGAAAATGTAACGCCGCAGAATTCCAAGCTGAAAGACCCCGAAGAGCGGCATCGTATCGCCCGTGTCTTCGGGCGCGGATTGACGGAGCCGTCCGGCTATATTTTGCCCGTGCAACGCT
Source organism: Phyllobacterium sp. (assembly GCA_043717855.1). Classification (GTDB taxonomy): domain Bacteria; phylum Pseudomonadota; class Alphaproteobacteria; order Rhizobiales; family Rhizobiaceae; genus JANMEX01. The sequence continues at coordinate 2,621 of JAYSWX010000050.1, read as the reverse complement.
GGCAATCGAAAGCCATGCCCGGTGTGCGCTGGCGTTCGGAGAAATGGGAAACACGGCGCGGCTATTTGTTCCTCGTGCCGGGCGATAGTCCGGTGGGCTATCGTCTGCCGCTGGGCACCTTGCCCTACATTCCGCCATCGTCTTATCCCTATGTGAACATTGCCGATCCGACCGTGCCGAAAGGCCCGCTGCCGACTTATCATGGTGCGCCGGAAGCGACGGAAGGCCCGACTGCGCGACCACAGGCGACCGCCTCGTTCACGGCTTCCGAGGCCGGACAGGACCGGCGCGAGCAGAAGTTGGGCGAAGTGGGCGGCGAGGTTCGCACGGCGATCAGCATCGAAGCGCGGGACAATAAGCTGTGCGTATTTATGCCTCCGGTAGAAAAGTTGGAAGACTATCTGGAGCTGGTTGCGGCAGCTGAAGCGGCGGCGCAGAAATGCGGCTTGCCTGTGCACATTGAAGGCTACGGCCCGCCGACTGACCCGCGCATGAATGTTATCCGCGTCGCGCCAGACCCCGGCGTTATCGAGGTGAATATTCACCCGGCAACGAGTTGGGATGATTGCGTTGCCATTACGCGCACGGTTTATGAAGAGGCGCGGCAGACGCGGCTTGGCGCTGAAAAATACATGATCGACGGCAAGCATACCGGCACGGGCGGCGGTAACCATGTGGTGGTTGGCGGCGCGACGCCGCTTGATAGCCCGTTCCTGCGCCGCCCGGATTTGCTGAAAAGTCTCATCCTTTATTGGCAGCGCCATCCGTCTCTATCTTACTTATTCTCCGGCCTGTTTATCGGACCGACCAGTCAAGCGCCGCGTATCGACGAGGCGCGGCATGATGCGCTTTACGAACTTGAAATCGCGCTGGCGCAAATACCATCTGACGGCGTCAGCCCGCTGCCGGTGCCGTGGTTGACCGACCGGTTGTTGCGCAATCTTATGACGGATGTGACGGGCAATACCCATCGCTCGGAAATCTGTATCGACAAGCTCTATTCGCCCGATGGGCCGACGGGGCGGCTTGGCCTTGTTGAATTCCGTGGCTTTGAGATGCCGCCGGACCCGCGCATGAGCCTTGCCCAACAATTGCTCATCCGCGCCATCATCGCTCGTCTGTGGAAGCAACCGCTTGAGGGGAAACTTGTGCGTTGGGGAACCACGCTGCACGACCGCTTTATGTTGCAGCATTTTGTCTGGCAGGATTTCACCGATGTGCTGGATGATCTTGGCGCGCATGGTTTCGCTTTCCGCCGCGATTGGTTTGAGGCGCAGTCTGAGTTCCGCTTTCCGTTCTGCGGCGAGGTGGAGTTTGAGGGTTGTAAGCTGGAACTGCGCCAAGCGCTGGAGCCATGGCATGTGCTGGGTGAAACCGGCGCCATTGGCGGCACGGTGCGCTATACGGATAGCTCGACCGAGCGGCTACAGGCGCGGCTGACGACATCCAATCCGGAGCGCTATATCGTGACCTGCAACGGACGGCGTTTGCCGCTGACGAAGGCGGCCAATGATGTGTCAGTTGCGGGTGTGCGCTATAAGGCATGGCAGCCTTCCAGCGCGCTGCATCCGGTGCTGCAGGTGGATGCGCCGTTGGTGTTTGATGTGTTTGACACATGGACCGGCCGCGCGCTGGGTGGCTGTGTTTACCATGTTAAACACCCTGGCGGGCGCAGCTATGATACATTTCCTGTGAATGGCAACGAAGCTGAGGCGCGCAGGCTTGCGCGTTTCGAGCCTTACGGTCACACTCCGGGAAAATATGTGCCGCCGCAAGAAATACCCAACACGGAATTTCCGCTGACCTTGGATTTGCGACGGCCAGCGGGAATTTAGGGATGCCAAGTCAGACCAACTCAAAACAAACGTCCGGTATCGGGCGGTTTTTGGCGCACTATCGCCCGAACCCCGGCGTGCCTGATGAATTGGTCGACGGTGACGGCAACATCCGGCCGATTTGGCAAAATTTGATCGAGGCTGTTAGCAGCATGAAGCCCGCTGAGCGGGCCATGCGCTTTGCACGCGGCGATCAATATTTGCGCGATGGCGGGGTGTTTTATCGCCAATACGGACCGCGCGAGACTGTTGAACGCGAGTGGCCGATTAGCCATATGCCCGTGCTTTTGAATGAGGCAGAATGGGCGGAAATTTGCGCCGGGCTTACCCAAAGAGCTGACCTTTTGGAGCGTATTGCAGCTGATCTATATGGCGAAAACACGCTGGTGCGCGATGGGCGGTTGCCAGCGCAGCTTGTTGCTGGAAATCCGGAATGGCTGCGCCCGATGGTTGGGCAGAAGCCGCGCTCAGGCAATTTTCTGGATTTTGTTGCGTTTGATATTGGACGCGGCCCAAGCGGCAAATGGTGGGTGCTGGCAGACCGCACGCAAGCACCATCCGGCTCTGGCTTTGCTCTGGAAAATCGGATTGCGACGTCGCGTGTTTTTGCCGAGCATTATGCCCGTGCCAATGTGCATAGACTGGCAGGTTTCTTCCGTGAGTTTCGCGGCACGTTGCTGGATATGCGCGATAATGAAAACGGGCGCGTGGGTATTCTCACTCCCGGCCCGATGACAGATACTTATTTTGAGCACGCCTACATCGCGCGCTATCTCGGCTTTATGC
>JAYSWX010000049.1:0-4921 GCA_043717855.1 Phyllobacterium sp. | reverse complement strand
TGGTTGCCGCTACTTTGGAAAAGCTCAAGAAGCGCGCGGCGGCGTATCCGGATGTGCTTGTGACCTCATCCGAAAAGCGGCTTGGCATAGAGCGGCTTCATGCGGCTATTTTCAAGGCGATTGATTATACGCCTGTCACCGCGCCACAGGCAGAGTAAAACTAACCTCAAGGCCACCAAGGTCTGACCGTTTGAAATGAAGCTGCGACCCGTAGGCCTCCAAAATATCGGTAACGAGGCTAAGGCCAAGGCCTGCGCCGCCCTTCGCGCTATCCAGGCGCACGCCGCGCGTGGTGAGCTGGTCCAGCTTATCTTCTGAAACTCCTAAGCCATCATCAGCGATTATGACTATTATATTCGAGCCGCTGACGATGGTTTCCACCATGATATTAGACTTCGCCGCGCGGGCGGCATTTTCCAGCAAATTGCCCAGAATATCGTTGAGATCATCGCCATCGATTGCGACCAGTGCATCCAGTGCCGCGTGGTTTTCAAAGCGCTTGTGTTCGCCCTGCGGGGTGCGCATCAGCGTGCGGATAATGGCCGTTGCGGACTTGGACACTGACACAGGGCGATGGTGCGAGCGGGCATGGCGCAGGCGCGAACGGGCAAGTTCACGCTCAACAATCTGGCGCATTCGCTGCGCGATTTCCTCGATGTCATTAGCGACCGCGTTCTGCTTGGCCGCGCGAAGGCGCGCGACGTCGCTGGTCAGCGCGGTGAGCGGTGTTTTCAGCCCATGGGCCAAATCTGCAGCGCGGTCGCGGGCACGCAAGATAAGATTTTCCTGTGCGCCGAGCAGCAGGTTTACCTCTGTTACCAATGGTTTGATTTCAGTCGGCACATCATCTGACAGACGCGTGGACTGGCCGTCGCGGATTGCCTTGACGCCCTCGCTGACGCTGGCAAAGGGTGCAAGACCCGACGTTACCTGCCACCACAGGCCGGCCAGCAACAACGCGCCAAGCACGATAATGGCCGGCACCAAATCATTGCCAAAGCCCGCTTTAAGGGCCTCCAACTCGCTGGTATTAATGGCTACCGATATCGTTACCGGACGGTCGATTTTCTTACTGGTCAAGATGACGCTGCGCTGGTGAACAAGTGTCGGCACAGCATCAGGTCCGAGGCCGTGAAACGATAGCGTCTGCACGGAAGCGGGGCCAGTGTTGCGCAGCGCCAGTTCTGAATCCCACAGGGAGACTGAGCGCAGCTTCACATCGCGGGCGACATCAGTGATTTGCCAATAAAGCCCGCCGAATACTTTTTCAAAGCGCGGATCGCCAGGTTCCGCATCGAGAAAGAGTTTTCCGTCAACATCAAAACGCAAATTGCCAGCCAGCTGCACGATTTGCGTATCCAGCTGCTGGCCGATACTGCGCTCAACATGGCGGCCAAACAGCGCCACGAGGCCAAGTGCAGACAGCACCATCGCAATCGTCACAGCAACCGCTGCCAGCGCCAAAAGGCGCAGGCGCAGCGATTGCAGCTTAAATCTCAAAGTGGCGCACCGACGAAGACATAGCCAAAACCACGGCGGGTTTCGATGAGGCCGCTGCCGATTTTCTTGCGCACCCGGCCTACCAGCACTTCAACAGCGTTGGATTCGCGCTCATAATGATCGGCTTGCAATTGCTCGGACAACTCCTGCTGGGTGACCACACGCCCTGCATTGTGCATGAGGTATGCGACCAATCTAAACTCTTGCGGTGACAGCGCGATTGGGATTCCGGCCTTGGTGACCTTCATGTTTTTTTGGTCAAGCTGGAATTCACCGATGCTGATTTGCGCACTGGCGTGGCCATTGCTGCGCCGGATTATCGCGCGCAATCGCGCCAGCACCTCCTCCACCTCAAAGGGTTTGGCCAGATAATCATCAGCGCCGCTATCAATACCATCGACACGCTCGGTCCATGAGCCGCGTGCAGTGAGCACTAGAATAGGGAATATACGGCCGTTGGCGCGCCATTTTTTCAAAATCGAAAGCCCATCCATCGTGGGCAGGCCAAGGTCTAAGATCACACCGGCATAGTCTTCTGTGTCGCCCTTAAACCAAGCCTCTTCGCCATCGCTTTCGGTTTCAACCACAAATCCGTTTGTCTCAAGCGCGGATTTGACCATTTCACGAATGCGGCGATCATCCTCGACCAGCAAGATTTTCACTCACTCGTCTCCATCGTCTTTGAGGATTGCTCCCGTGCGGGCATCGACGAGCAATTCTTGACGGCGTCCTTGCGCATCCAAAAAGTAAATCTCATAGGCGGGCACATTGCCTATACGCTCGAACTTTGTCTCAATGACTTCGCCGGGGATATCATCAGCAACGACACTCAAAATCTGCACCAGAGTTAAGAATTCGCCGGCGCGGGTGCCTTTGTAGACCTCTTCGGCACGCTCATGCTCTTCGCTCTTATTTTGCGAATCATCCGCCAGCGCCAAGGACGCGAGGGAAAACAGAGCAAAAACTAAAATTAAAACGCGGAACATGCGACTTTATCTACCATTAGACATGACAAAAAGCTGACAACAACTCTATGTCATATCAATGGTGATAACGCTATCAGGCCACATCCGGCTTGAACGTTAGGGCAACACCATCCAAGCAATGGCGCATACCGGTTGGCTTTGGACCATCGTCGAACACATGGCCAAAGTGCCCGCCACAGCGGCGGCAATGGATTTCGCTGCGCGTCATGAACAGCGTATTGTCTTCCTGATTGCCAATCGCATTTGGAAGCGATTCATAAAAACTTGGCCAGCCTGTGCCGCTGTCAAACTTGGCGTAGGAGCCATAGACGGGCAGATCGCAGCCGGCACAGTGGAAATTACCCTTGCGATGCTCATCCAGCAAGGCGCTGGTAAACGGACGTTCTGTGCCTTCTTCGCGCAGCACGGCAAATTGTTCCGGCGTTAAAATCTTACGCCACTCATCAACCGTCTTTTCAACCTCAAACTTGCCCGTCGCGGCGATAGCTGAACTCTTCATGCCAAACTTGCCGCTAATGACAGCGGGCACGACGAGCGCACCGGCGACAAGAAATGTAGTGTTCAAAAACATACGTCGGTTCATGTGCGTCACCTTCTTAAAATACGATTGTCCGCAGCGGGGTGACTGCGGACAATCTGCGCCGGTTGAACGGCTGGGAGAGATTATCTTGGAGGTATAATTACTACTTCACTCATTCAACCGGAAATCACGAATTCGCGAATTCGATGTCAGTTACACTTACTTAGGCAACAGGACCTTATCGATTACGTGGATAACGCCGTTTGACTGTTCAACGTCAGCGATTGTTACTGTTGCAACACCGCCAGTTTCGTCAGTGACAGTTACCTTGTCGCCGTCCATCTTGAGGGTCAACTCGCAGCCGCCAACGGTCTTCACCTTGTGCGCGCCGCCATCGTCCTTAATCATGCCCATAACAGTTGCCGCCATCGCCTTGGCTGGCACAACATGGCAGGTCAAAACCTTTACGAGCATGTCCTTGCTTTCAGGCTTCAACAGTGTGTCAACAGTGCCTGCCGGCAATGCAGCAAAGGCTTCGTTTGTCGGGGCGAAAACTGTAAACGGGCCTGCGCCCTGCAATGTTTCAACAAGACCGGCAGCCTTCACAGCGGCAACCAATGTTGTGTGGTCCTTGGAGTTTACTGCATTTTCAATGATGTTCTTGGTAGCTAACATTTCGCCGCCGCCAACCATCGGGTTAGCCGCATAGGCAAAACTGCCGAATGCAAGTGTTGCTGCAACTGTTGAAAGGATGAGTGATTTCTTGAACATTTGGGTAGCTCCTCGTTTTGAATTTAGTTTCATCCACTGGGGACATGAGCATAACGGAGAAGGTGGGATTTTAGTTTCAAGCAAAGTGAAAAAAGATTTTGAGGGAAGATGCTTGATGCCAAGATCAACCTCTCGGCAAAAGTATATGGTTGATCGGTAATCCCCCCATTTTTGACGAGCCGGATTTCATCGGCACCTGCTTGTGAGCCAAATGCAAAGACAGATAACCAAAGGGCGGCGTGTCTTAAAGTCATGCACGAACCTCGTAAGGTCAGTTGCGATGATACAAGACTACGCCGACGCCGGAAAATTACCAGTCACATTTTTTGGTAGAACTAAATCGACTTCGTCACACCGACGGCGATCACCGGGCCTGTGGCAGTTCCCGTTGGTGAACCGCCGAGAGGCTCGACGGATACTGCAAAGGCATCGCCTGCGTTGATACGTGCGACAAACTCCGGCTTCACTTTCAGAACGACTTCGTCCTTATCCGGTATCACCCCCATCGACTGCGGCTTGCCGCCATCGTCCACCAGCCATAGTTCGTAATCGCGGTCAGCGCCCTTGTTAGACTTGACTTTGGAGATACGCAGTTCATCGGAACCCGGCTGATAGAGCGCCACGAACTTCACCTCGCCTGTATCTGATTGCATCGGCGCGATGATTTGCGCGGCGGCAACGAGCACAGGCTCAACCGGCATGAAAAACTCGGGCACGATAACAAATGCTGCCAATGCCAATGCGCCAAGGGTCAAGCCGCGCCAGAAGGCAAGGCTTTGCCAAATACCGGACGCCGGCTTTGCCTCGTTTCCAAACAGCCGCGCATCCAGCGCTTTCTTGGCAGCAGAAGACGGGGCAACAGGCACGTAATCATCATTGAGCGGCTCCAGCCGCGCTTCCCATTCTGATACCAGCCGTGCAAAGCCGCGCTCGCTGCTTATCCGTTTGGTGACGGCATCACGTGTCGAACTTGGCAAAACGCCCAGCACATATTCAGCGGCGAGGAGGTCATCGCCGCCGTCTGGCAGTATCCCTTCATCTTGTCCGCTCATTGATCCAAACACTCTCTTAATTTCAAAAGGCTGCGGCGCAGCCATGTTCGCATTGTGTTAAGCGGCACGTTAAACCGCGCCGCCAGTTCTTC
>JAYSWX010000048.1:0-12670 GCA_043717855.1 Phyllobacterium sp. | reverse complement strand
ATATTTGGCCGCATGGTGGGGGCCTTGGGCGGACCGAACGACTTCATGAAAAAGCCGGATTTCTATCTGCCAAAAGCACCGGTCATTATGCCAATTCCATCGCCGCAAACGGGTTTTGTTAACGCCACGCTGACGCGCGATATCGGCCTTGCCGTAGTGGCGCTGGGCGGCGGACGCACACGGCCGGAAGAAAAAATCGACCACGCAGTTGGCCTCACCTCACTTTTGCCCATCGGCTCGGAAGTTCAAAAAGGCGAGCCGCTGGGGTTCGTTCACGCCCGCAGCCAAGATGACGCTGAGCAGGCGAAAGCCCAGATTATCGCGGCTTATGGCCTCTCGGATAAAAAACCCGCAAGGCACGAAGTTGTAAGCCGGCGTATCAGCTGATTATTGTTTCAGCACCAGCTCGCCATTGGTCACACCAAAACTACGCAATTGCTTCAAAAATGTCATGCCGAGCAGCGTGTCATCCAGCGCTTTATCATCCATTACAGCCGCCTCGACATCGCGAACTTTCACGCGCCCGATGGTGATTTCACGGATGATTGCAGCGGCTACCTTGGTTTTGCCGTTGGCAGTGTTGACCTCATATTTGAAGTCACCGGGCGAAACGCTGATGCCAAGCTTGCGTGCGGTAGATTTGTTAATCGCCACCATGCTGGCGCCGGTATCAACCAGCGCTTTCACTGCGCGTCCGTTCATTTTAAACTCGGCAATAAAATGGCCCTGATCGTTCGCTTTTAGCCTTGCCTCGCCGGACGCCGTGCTGTCAGCGACAGGCTGCGTACCATCCATGACGTTTTTTTGCACGCTCGCGGTGCTTGCCAATTTACCATGGCTGCCCATGAGAGATGGCAAAGCGCTCGCTAATGCCGCAAGCGCCAACATAATTCCTAATAATCGGCCCATAAAAGACTCCATTTTGTCTCACAACATTGCCAAAATGAATTGACCGGAACGTTAAGCTGCTGGCATGGATTGACCAGATAGTTAACGGGGGATGAATAAGATGTATAAAATTGTCTCGGTTAACGTGGGAACGGCAACGCCTTTTGAACACACGACCCCCGGCTTCACCGGAATTTTCAAAAAGCCGCAGTCAGGTCCGGTAGAAATAGGGCCATACGGTCTCAAGGACGACGCGATTTGTGATACCAAACACCATGGCGGGCTGGACCAAGCGGTCTATCTTTATGGTGTGCCGGATTATGAGTTCTGGGCAGGCGAAATCGGCCATGCGCTAGGGTCGGGCACATTTGGCGAGAACTTAACCGTGACAAATCTAGAAAGCGGAAAAATCTGCATAGGTGACCGCTTCACAATTGGCTCGTTAATTTTGGAAGTTACATCGCCTCGCATTCCCTGCCGCACATTTGCAGCGCGTATGGACGATAAGTTCTTCGTGAAGAAGTTTTTGGCCGCCAACCGCCCCGGCATTTATTGCCGCGTATTGGTTGGTGGCGCGGTGAGCGCTGGCGATGTGTTGACACTTATACCCTACGAAGGCGTCAAACTGCCGATCATAGAAATGAACCAAACATGGAACCGCATGGATTTGGATGAGCAGACCAAGGCGAGATATTTATCGACGCCGATACATTCAAAGGAAAGGGCGAAGTGGTCGGCGTGAGGCGGTCAATCCTCGGAATAGTCCGACTGCCAATCATAATGGCCGTGAACGATACGCAAGATGAGCGCAACATCCCCAAGAATTGTATAGATAATCAAATGACTTTGGTGGACTTGAATACAGATGGCATCGCCGTATTCCTTCCGCACGTGACACAGTCGCGGATTTTCACCTATAAATTCAAGTGCCTATGTTAAGTCGCCAAAGAAGCTATCCGCTTGGCGAATACCAAATCTTTCTGAACCCAACTCGTAAATTGTATCCAGATCGCCGGCAGCTTTTGCACTAAGCTCGTAGGGCATTTCGCTTTACCGCCTTCTCCTGAGCCAACTTCCAAACTTCGTCGAAACTTTTAGTGCTGACACCGCTTTCGATGCCTTCATTTATCAGCCCCTGCAAATGCGCAATCGTCTCCGCCTTAATCTGCTCTTTCCTAATCAGATCGCGCACATAATCACTCGAATTGCTATAGCGCCCGTCAGCAGTTTGGGCTTCCACCCATTCCTTCATTTGCTCGGGAAGTGAAATATTCATCGTTGCCATGACCATAATCTCCTCGGAAACATCTCTACTGTCAGCAAAGGTAATGGCATAGATTGGCAAAATTTGTCAAAATTACTTGGTGCCGTACATCCGGTCACCAGCATCGCCAAGCCCGGGCACAATGTAGCCCTTTTCGTTCAAATGGCTGTCGATAGCGGCTGTGAACACCGGCACATCAGGGTGGGCTTTAGTGAAACGCTCAATGCCTTCCGGCGCTGCAAGCAGGCACACAAAGCGCAAATTATTAGCCCCGCGCTGCTTTAGCTTATCAATCGCCGCAATTGCAGAATTGGCAGTCGCCAGCATCGGGTCAACCACAATAACCAAGCGGTCATGAATATCGTCCGGTGCTTTAAAATAATATTCAACTGCTTCTAACGTATCATGGTCGCGGTAGAGCCCGATGTGCGCGACACGCGCCGCTGGCACCAGCTCCATCATGCCTTCCAGCAAACCATTGCCAGAGCGCAGCACAGATGCGAATACCAGCTTCTTGCCCTCCAGAATTGGTGCGTCCATCGGCTGCAGCGGCGTTTCGATGCGCTTGGTAGTCAGTTCCAAATCGCGCGTGACTTCGTAGCAAAGCAGCAGCGATATTTCCTTAAGCAGGCGGCGGAAACTGGCGGTCGAAGTTTCCTTATCACGCATGATAGTCAGCTTATGTTTGACAAGGGGATGATCGACGACGGTGACACTCATAGGTTGGCTCCAGCAATTATGTTCAAAGGCAACCATAGCGCCTCGCTGCAATGATGGAAGTGCAGATGAGAGCCGGTAACAGCTTTGTTGCAAAAACACCGCTAATATTTGAATAAAGTTACCTGCACGATTGCGTCATAGTGAAACGAAAACGAAATGCTTTTCTGCCATGGTCTCACAAATATCGTGAATTAAGCGGGGCGGGACGGAAATTCATATGGATTTAGGGCATTCCAATATTAAAGACGATGGCGAATTTGCATCGACTGACACCAAAACAGGCTTGGCAAACAGAGCGCGTTTTGTTTCCAAAGTTGAAAAATTAATTATTGAGCGGTCGGAGGATCCCGCGCCGTTTACAGTTGTGCGCCTTGGCCTTGATGGTTTTAAGCCGGTCAATGATTTGTATGGCCGCCAGGCGGGTGACAGCATTTTGCAGCAAGCGGGTATGCGTTTGCGCGCGGCCATTGATGGCAGCGGCATCGTTGCCCGCTATTCCGGTGATGAATTTGCTGTTCTCTATCCGCTGGTATTCCGGCGCGAAGATGCGCAAGCGCGGGGCGAAATGCTGATTGAAATACTCAGTGCCCCCTATGATTTGGGCGAGCGCACGGCGCGCCTTTCGGCCAGCGTTGGCATAGCCATATTTCAGGATGGAGATGAGACAGTAGAAGGGCTTTTGCACAAAGCCGATGGCGCACTGTATAGCGCCCGCCGTCACGGCAGCGGGCGCACAGTGCTACATTCCAAGGAAATGCAAGAGGCGGCAAAACACGCAACCCGCGTCGAGCAGGCCCTTCGCCGCGCCGTTGCCGCAGAAGAGGTGGAGCCATTTTTCCAACCAATCGTGGACTTAAAAACCGGCGAAACTGTCGGCTTTGAATGCCTTGCCCGCTGGACAGATAAAGACTTGGGGTTTGTATCGCCCGTCGTGTTTATTCCAATCGCCGAAGAAACAGGCATTATCATTCCGCTAACGCAATTACTTTTACGCAAAGCGACAATTGCAGCGCTGGGCTGGCCGGCGCACATGTTCCTTTCGTTCAACCTGTCGCCTGTGCAATTGTCAGACCGCAATACTGGCAGAGCCGTGTTAGCCGTCTTGAACAAGACCGGTTTTGATCCGGCACGGCTGGAAATAGAAATCACCGAAACAGGTGTGATGTCCGACCCCAAGACTGCGGAAATGATCGTAGAGGATCTGCGCAATGCCGGAGTGCGGGTCTCGCTGGATGACTTTGGTACAGGTCAATCGTCTCTGGGACGCCTGCGCGAGTTCAAATTTGATAAATTGAAAATTGACCGTGCTTTTGTCTCCTCAATTCTCAATGATCGCCCGTCGGAACATATTGTCAAAGCCATTTTGGCAATGTGCGAGGGTTTGGGAATATCCACAATTGCCGAAGGCATTGAGGAGCAAGGTCAAGCTGACAAGCTCGTCCAGTTTGGCTGTGCCGGTGGTCAAGGCTATCTGTTTGGCAAGCCGGTTGATGAGGCGGCGACGCTTGGCTATCTGGCCGATAGTCAACGCGGCGCCTCCCGCGCGGCGTAATAGTCTCGTGAGCGCGAGCTTTCGCGATCTAAAGCATTTTCGAACCTGATGGAACATCAGGTGGTTAAGAATAATGCAACAAAACAATGGGTTAGAGCGGCGCTTTTGGTTTCGTCTGAAAAACCACTGCTCTAGCATTCCAAATCGAGCTAAGAAAAGTTCGCGTTATAACGGCGCATTTATTGTGTTCTTGTAGCGCAAGATGCCCTTGGACGCGAACAACACTTGCGTTACGTTTTGATTTCTATCACATCTTGCCGGTTATAACCGCAACCCGGTGTAAAGAGGCGAACCAGAATGGATAATACTTCGTGCATCGCGCTTGATTGGGGCACCAGCCGCTTACGGCTATGGGTGATTGACCGTGACGGTAACATCATCGCGCAGCGGCAAACAGATGAAGGTCTGGAAGGTGCGCGCGCCCTTGGCTTTGCCGCCACACTGGAAAACCATCTCTTAGAGCTTGGTGTTGAATTAGAAGTTCCCGTCATCATTTGCGGCATGGCAGGTTCCCGCCAAGGCTGGATGGAGGCGCCTTACATTGATACGCCCGCGCTGCTGAGCGATATCATTCTAAACGCCCGAACAGTGAACGGGATTGCCCGCGATGTGCGCATTTTGCCCGGTGTCGCCCAGCGCAGCGCTATCGAGCCGGATGTGATGCGCGGCGAGGAAACGCAATTGCTTGGGCTCATCTCGGACAATTCGCGCCAGTTGGTGTGTATGCCCGGAACGCATTCAAAATGGGTTGAAGTCAATGAATTTTGCGTGCAGCACCTGACCACTTTTATCACAGGCGAGCTGTTTGCGCTCTTTGCAGGCCATTCCTTGCTGCGCCATTCCATTGGCGGCGTACGGACATTTGCCCATGATACGCCAGCCTTTAGCGACGCTTGCGCCGATATGATCGCCCATCCGCAAGCCCTGTCGCAGCGCCTATTTTCCGTGCGCGCTGCCAGCCTGCTGCATGGATTTTCACAACAAGACAGCGCTGCCAGACTGTCTGGTCTGCTCATCGGCGCTGAAATTGGCGGGGCAAAGCTAAGCTATGGCACGGCCTCCAACGTCACGCTGGTGGGCGTCGGCGGCCTTGGCAAATTGTACGAAAAAGCACTTCAAATGGCTGATTTTCGCTATACAGTGACAGACGGCGAAGCACTGGTTCGCGCCGGGCTTATTGCTGCCGCAAGACAATTTTGGCCATCACGATTTTAGGGAAATCAGGATAATGAGCACAAAACATTCCGCCGCATGGCCCCACATCAAGCGCGGGCTGGTCGCAATTTTGCGCGGCGTCAAGCCGGATGAAATTGCCGCCATCGGCGATGCCTTGCTGGAAGCCGGATTCGAGGCCATCGAGATTCCATTAAACTCGCCGGAACCGTTTACATCCATTGAAACACTGGCAAAGCGCGCGCCAAAAGGCGTGCTGATTGGCGCTGGCACAGTTTTGACCGCTGCCAATGTGCAGCGCCTTTATGATGTTGGCGGGCGCTTGCTGGTCACGCCCAATGTCGATCCGGACGTGCTGGGCAAGGCCGCCGAGTTAAACATGATTTCGATGCCGGGTGTTTTCACCGCAACGGAAGCTCTGCTCGCTATCAAGTGCGGCGCATCGGCCTTAAAGTTTTTTCCCGCTAGCGCACTCGGCCCCACGGGCGTCAACGCCATCCGCGCGATATTGCCCAAGGATACGGTCATCGGTGCCGTCGGCGGTGTGGCGGACGCGGACTTTGACGCATGGATTGAAGTGGGCGTTAAAACTTTCGGCCTCGGCTCCAGCCTGTATAAACCAGGCGCCAAGGCAACGGACGTGGCCATCGCTGCCATGCGCGCGGTAACCGCCTATGACATCGCCATTGCGGGCTAAGGGATAAAAATGTCGGTCTCTATTCTCTCAGCCACGCCCTGCGCTCTCGGCGAAGGCCCGTCATACGATGTGCGCACAGACACGCTCTTCTGGTTCGATATTTTGGGCCAAAAACTGCACAGCCATGATTTCAAATCGGGTAAGCAAAGCGTATCGAATTTGCCGTTCATGGCCAGCGCGATATTTTCCATCGATGACCACCGCCAACTGATTTTGAGCGAACAGGGGCTTTATATCCGGGACCGCAGCACTGGCGCGTTGACTTTTCACACGCCGGTGGAAATCGACAACCCGCTCACCCGCTCCAACGATGCCCGCGCCCATCCGTGCGATGCCATTTGGTTTGGCACCATGGCGAAGGATGAGAGCGAAGGCGCGGGCAAATTTTATCATTTCTATAAGGGCAAGCTCACGGTTCTCATCGACCGCGCCACAATTCCCAATTCCATCTGCTTCTCACCAAAGGGTGATTTCGCCTATTACGTCGATACGCCAACCCACCAGATGATGCGTATGCCCATCGACCCACAAACTGCGCTGCCCACGGGCAAGCCAGAGTTATTTTATGAGCACAAGGGCGCAGGTTGGATTGACGGCTCGGTCTGCGATGCTGACGGAAACATATGGAATGCCCGCTGGGGCGCAGGCGAAATTGCCTGCATTTCGCCCGAAGGCAAGGTTCTGAAAACGTTTTCTACCCCCAACGCCACCCAATCATCCTGCCCCGCCTTCATAGGCAAAAACGCCGACCGCATGGCCGTCACGACGGCCAACAAAAACATGATCGCCTCAGCGCTGGCCGCCGCACCGGACAGCGGCAAGACATTTATCATCAATGCGCCGTTTAACGGGCGCGTGGAGCCGGATGTGCATATTTAGGCTCACGCCAAATCCGTGTGCCCAAAATCATTGCCAATATACAGCAGCGGCACCTTGCAGGCCTTCGCCGCAGCATAGCTAAAGCAATCGCCCATGTTAAGACCGGCGGCATGACCTGAACCTTTGCCATAGCGCGAAAACGCCTCGAGCGCGACAAGCGCCATCTGATGATTGATATCCACACTGGTTGCGCCAAGCTCGCGGTGAAAGGCATCCACGATTGGCTGCACAAGCGCATTATCCACCTTCATGATGCGAGCGAGCGCCGCAACGCTTTCCCAAATGGCTAGCGGCGAGGTGTAGAATTTTGTCGTCGAAGCTTCGATTTTCCCAGCCAAAGTGGCGGCCTGTGGCTCATTGGCGATTATGGCAACCACGGAAGAGGCATCGAGAAACATTAATTTCCGCTCATCTCGTCAGAAAATGCCTTCATATCAAACTGCGGGTCTGGCGTGCCCAGTTTGGCGTAAGCGCCCTGCAACGCCTCCAGCCGTTCAGATAGCGGAATCACAGCGTTCAACCGCGCCAGCTCATGGCGCAGCGCGTTCACAATTGCCCTGGTTTTGTTGGTTTCGCCGGATGCGCGCAAGACGCCCCCTAGCAATTCATCAGCAACCGGGTCTTTGACAAAGATGGGCATCGCGCCTCCAAGGGGATATAACTTTACTTCCAAAAGTATATACATCAATAAATGTCATGTGAAAAGCCATTTCACCACACGCTAAAATATGTCACCACCTTTGTCCCGAACAGAGCCGTGAATCATAATGCAATCCCCCGAACCAACAAGCCCTCGGAAAACTGAGCTTCGCGCCACATTGGCGCTGGCTTGGCCTATGGTGCTGACAAATTTGGCGCAGATTGCCATGGGTGCGACAGATGTTTTGATGTTGGGGCGTTTAGGTCCGGATGCGTTGGCTGGTGGTTCCGTCGGGGTCAATCTATACTACCTGACATTCTTCATCGGCTTCGGTCTTATGCTTGCCGTCGCGCCCATACTGGCGCAAGAAATTGGTGCGTTCAAGTATGAGGTGCGGCGCGTGCGCCAAACGGTGCGCCATGGATTATGGCTGGCGCTGCTGGTTCCCATGCCTCTGATGATGATATTGTGGAGCGGCGAAAGAATACTTTTGCTCACCGGCCAAGAGCCGCAAATCGCTGCAATCGGCGGCGTCTATTTGCATACGTTTCAATGGGGGATGCTTCCGTTTTTTGGCTACATTGTCCTACGCAATTTCGTCTCCGCTTTAGAGCGGCCAAAGTCAGCCATGGTCATCAGCCTGTGCGCGGTGGCGTTTAACGCCTTGGCCAATTGGGCACTGGTATTCGGCCATTGGGGATTTCCAGCGCTCGGCGTGCAAGGCTCGGGCATTGCCACAACCTTCACATCGACAATGATGTTTTTATCACTCGCCGCCTTTGTGCGGCTTGACCGGCGCTTTCGCCGCTACCATTTATTCGGACGTTTTTGGCGGTTGGACTTCAAGCAGTTTTGGCAGTTGGTTAAGCTTGGTTTCAACATCGGGCTATTGCTGATGTTTGAAACCGCGCTATTCTCGGTCTCAGGCCTCATCATGGGTAACATCGGGCGCGACAGCGTCGCCGCCTACGCCATCGCACTGCAACTTGCTTCAATAGCATTCATGGTTCCGCTAGGTCTCAGCCAAGCCGCCACCGTGCGCGTTGGTCTCGCCTTCGGGGCGCAGGACGTGGATAATATACGCCGTGCAGGCTGGACTAGTTTTTTCCTTGGCACCGGCTTTATGGCCGTCATCGCTCTGGTAATGATCTCAATTCCGCAAACGCTAGTGGGCTTCTTTATGGATGTGTCAGACCCGAAGTCAGCATCGGTCTTTGCGCTAGCGGTATCTTTTCTCAGCTACGCCGCCCTGTTCCAAATTGTTGATGGCGCACAGTCAGTTGCAGGCGGCATGTTGCGCGGGCTGCAAGACACAAAGCTGCCACTTATTATCGGCGGCATAGGCTATTGGGTGGTGGGAATGCCGATAGGCTGGGTGTTGGCATTTCATTTTGGCTTTGCGGGACGGGGCATCTGGTTAGGCTTGGCTATCGGACTCGCCTTCGTCGGCCTCGCGCTGATCTGGCGCTGGATAGTGGTAACGCGGCGGTTGGAGTTTAGCGCTGAGCCGTCGCCTTTTTAAAAAGCGCATAAGTCATCATCAATGAAAGCGGCGCATCGTTCAAAGACACAGCGCCAAAAAGCCGATACCATTTGGCGGCTTGTTCATCCTTGGCGTCGATCATAAGTGCGGTTCCACCCATTTCCTCAGAAGCACGAATGCAACGTTGTGCGGCGGAAATAAGTAGCTGCCCCCCAAGACCAGCACCTTGATATCTTTTGTCAACGGCAAGCCGTGCGAGACGAAAGCCGCCAACAGCGTAGCGCCCGCCTGCGCGGGCAATCTCCGGAACACGGTGAAATTCTACTTGGGCGGGGCTGAGGGTATAAAAGCCTAAAACGGAGGTTCCGTCATTTATATCAACGGCCACATAAGTTTTTGATACGCCAATGTCGTGGGCTTTTCGGGCATGTTGGCTCAAAAAAATATTGAGATTGGGCTGACCGCAGTCAAAGCTTTTGCGGTCATGCCGCTTCTCAACCGGCTCTTCGCGCCACTTCATCACTATTGCCGGCTGGACAAAAGTGCTTTGGCTGCATCGGTCAGCCGCGCGTTTGGTTCAGGTGGATTGTCGAGCAAGCTAAGCCATAAATTGGTGTCACGCTCTGAGATTGTTATGTGCGTGGCGTGGTCAATAACCGCATCTGCGGCACGCAGGGCGTTGCGTAGCACAAAATCGGTGAGGTCAGTATTTTCCAGAGACGCTGCCCGTATTAGCCGTGCTTTTTGCGCGGCCGGAATGCGCATAGCAAAGCGGCTGTTATCTTCAATGGCAACTCTTGGCATAGTGCAATCCTTCCGTACGCCTTCAAAGCATACAGAAGGAATACATTTTTGTCAAAACACCATGAACCAACTCGGTTCAAATCCAAAATGTTTTAGATTTTCGAATAGCAAACCTTGGTGTGGCCAGCGCCAATGAAGCCGAGTCTCTGCGCTGCACCCTTAGACAAATCAAGCACGCGCCCTTTTATAAACGGGCCGCGATCGTTAATACGCACGACGAGCGATTTGCCGTTTTTGGAATTGGTCACGCGGATCTTGCTGCCAAGCGGCAAAGTCTTGTGGGCGGCAGTCATTGCACCGGGGTTCATCATCTCGCCGGAAGCCGTGCGCGAATGCAGCGAGTACCATGAAGCGCCACCGCATTGCTGGGCAAATGAACCGGTGGCAAGGCTAAGAAGCGACGCTGCGGCCAGCGCAACAATAGAGATTTTCTGTTTCAAAACTATAGGTCTCGTTTAATCGAGCTGGCCTAAAGCAGGTCAAATGAGGCGAGAAAACGGCAATGGCCTTACTTAAATCTATATCAATCTAATCTACGGCTATAATGACAACAAGTTTTGTAACGCTTTGCTACATTATCATGGCGCTATTTTGTGATTCACACGACGTCGAAGTCGAATGAGGGAATATTGATTTCGTCTTCGGGACACTAAAAAGTGGGCGGCGTGTTAACCCAAAGCAAGACGGTCTCGCCATCAAAACTATTCTTCCACGAGTGGTGTATCGAGCTCTTGAAGTAGAGCGAGTCGCCCTCATTGAGATTATGAAAATCCCGCGAACCCAGCACAATTTCCAAGCTGCCTTGTAAGACATGGATGAATTCTTCGCCCTCATGGTCATAAGCTCCCTCGGAGCTTGCCCCACGCAAAAGTACAAAGCGATGACAGTCCATCTGGTTGCGCCCTTCTGCCATCAATTGAACGGTGACACCCGGAATTGTCTGCGGCCAGCTCGCCCATTCGCCATTGCGAATAAGCTGGCGGCTGCTTTCGTCATGCGTGCCTGAAAGTGCAGAAACCGTCGTGCCCAGCGCATCGGCTAGTTCATGTAAGGCTTTCAGCGACAGCCCTTGGCTGGTGCGCTCAAATGTGGACAGCGCCGAAATGGCAACGCCCGCTTGCCCCGCCACATCTGCCAGCGTGCGCCCTGCGCTCTGGCGCAAATGGCGAGAGCGCTTGCCGATATTATCAGTGTCTCCAAGAGAGGCAACTTCCTCTTCCGGTTTTTCTTTAGCAAGTGCATTCTTGATTGCCGCAGGATTTAAGCCCTGCTCGGTTCGCAGCCATTGAATGCGTTGCAACCTCTTGAGATGGGCTTTGGAAAATGTGCGCTGGCCGGTCGCAGTGCGGTGAGGCTCGATCAGACCTTGCTGTTCCCAAGCCCGTAAAGTTGAAGCGGACACGCCTGTTAACCGCGCTGCCTCCGTCACCTTATAACCGATTTGGTTCGTCTCACTCATAATGGCATTCCGTATCATTTCCACGCGCACACCGATCACATCTCGTTTATCTGCCCGCCAAAAAAAAGTTTCAAAATACATATTGGCAACTTACAGAAAAAATGCAAGAAAGATATACTCACGGCATCAAAACAATAGAGGAGCCACCCATGAACGCGCCAATCGACAAGCACTTGAAAAACGCCTCAATTCAAATCCGCAAAACTGATGCGATTTCGCGCGGTGTTGGCGTCATGACTCAAATCTATGCCCACAAGGCCGAGAATGCCGAAATCTGGGATGTTGAAGGTAACCGCTACATTGATTTTGCCGCAGGCATTGCGGTTGTTAACACAGGTCATCGTCATCCTAAGGTAATTGCCGCCGTCAAGGACCAGCTCGACCACTTCACCCACACTTGCTATCAGGTTGTGCCGTATGAAGGCTACATTCGTCTCGCTGAGCGCCTCAATGATTTGGTACCAGGCAACTTCGCAAAAAAGACAATGTTTGTAACGACCGGTGCAGAAGCAGTTGAAAATGCAGTGAAAATCGCCCGCGCTTACACAGGTCGCCAAGCAGTAATTGCGTTCACAGGCGCTTTCCATGGCCGCACATTCATGGGTATGACACTCACCGGTAAAGTTGTGCCCTACAAAGTCGGCTTCGGCGCAATGATGGGCGATGTGTTCCACGTACCGTTTCCGGTTGCGCTCCATGGCGGCAGCATTGAAGACTCTATGGGCGTCTTGGACAAACTCTTCAAGGCTGACGTAGACCCGAACCGTGTGGCCGCAATTATTGTTGAGCCCGTACAGGGTGAGGGCGGGTTCTACGACGTGCCAAAAGCTTTCATGAAAGAACTGCGCGAAATTTGCGATAAACATGGCATTTTGTTGATCGCCGATGAAGTGCAGACAGGTTTTGCCCGCACAGGTAAAATGTTCTGCATGGAACACTATGACGTGGTGGCCGATATCACCACGATGGCCAAGGGCCTCGCTGGTGGCTTCCCGCTCGCCGCCGTCACAGGTAAAGCCGAAGTGATGGATGGACCCACACCCGGCGGTCTTGGTGGCACATACGGCGGCAATCCGATTGGCATTGCAGCTGCGCACGCGGTTCTAGATGT
>JAYSWX010000047.1:0-12773 GCA_043717855.1 Phyllobacterium sp. | reverse complement strand
ATACCAAGACGAAGCGCTTGCGCCACCATGCGCAAACGATCCGGCGTTGGCACACCAATTGCGGCACGGATGGCGTTCTTGTCGTCTGACTTGTCGCTGCCCTCACCGAGGCCGGGAATTTCGATTTCATCGAGGCCCGTGAGGCCGGTTTCGAGGCCGCGCAGGGCCTTTTGCAGGCTCTCCTGGAATGTGCGGCCTATGGCCATGACTTCGCCGACAGACTTCATGGCGGTGGTCAAAACCGGCGATGCGCCGGGGAATTTTTCAAAGGCGAAGCGCGGGATTTTTACGACGACATAGTCAATCGATGGCTCGAACGAGGCAGGCGTTGCGCCGCCAGTGATGTCATTGTCGAGTTCATCAAGCGTGTAGCCGACGGCAAGTTTTGCAGCGATTTTGGCAATCGGGAAGCCAGTGGCTTTAGAGGCCAATGCGGACGAGCGGGAGACGCGCGGGTTCATCTCAATTACGATCATGCGGCCATCGGCGGGGTTCACGGCGAACTGCACGTTAGAGCCGCCGGTTTCCACACCGATCTCGCGCAGCACCGCAATGGAGGCGTTGCGCATGATTTGATATTCTTTGTCAGTCAGCGTCAGAGCCGGAGCGACGGTTATGGAATCGCCGGTGTGCACGCCCATCGGGTCGATGTTCTCGATGGAGCAAATAATGATGCAATTGTCCGCCTTGTCGCGGACCACTTCCATCTCATATTCCTTCCAGCCTAGCACTGACTCTTCAATCAACACTTCGGTGGTTGGTGAGGCATCGAGGCCTGACTTGATGATCTCAAAAAATTCAGACTGGTTATAGGCAATGCCGCCGCCGGTGCCGCCCATAGTAAATGATGGGCGGATGATGGCGGGCAGGCCGACGAAATCCATCGCCTGCGCGGCGAGCGCCATGGCATGGCCCATGTATTTTTGCTTGCGGTCACTTTCGCCGAGCTGCCAATCGTTCTCCAGCGCGTCTAACGCTGTGTCCAGTTCCGCGCCGCTGTGCTTTTCTTTCAGTTCAGCGCGCTTGGCTTTATGGATTTGGCGGTCAAGGTCTTTCACCTCGGTGGCGTTGGCCAGCATGGACTTTGGCGTTTCAAGACCAATGCGCTTCATGGCTTCACGGAACAGGGCGCGATCTTCTGCCATGTCGATGGCTTCGGCGTTGGCGCCAATCATTTCAACATTGTAGCGTTCAAGCACGCCCATGCGGCGCAGCGACAAAGCGGTGTTCAGCGCGGTCTGGCCGCCCATGGTTGGCAGCAGCGCATCGGGGCGCTCTTTGGCGATAATCTTGGCGACAACTTCGGGTGTGATGGGCTCAATGTAGGTGGCGTCTGCCAGCTCCGGATCGGTCATGATGGTGGCGGGATTGGAGTTCACCAGAATGACGCGGTAGCCCTCGGCTTTGAGCGCCTTGCAGGCTTGCGTGCCGGAATAATCAAACTCACAGGCTTGGCCGATGATGATCGGGCCAGCGCCGATGATGAGGATGGATTTGATGTCTGTCCGCTTTGGCATTGTACCGCTTTCATCAATTTTGCTTGTGGCAACATCCCGCACCGGAGGGAGGTCCGGTCGGGATCGTGGCACAAATATCTTATGGCTAAGCGGGTTCTATAGGGGAAACGATGGGCCAGGGGAACCCGCAAAATAGGTTTTCCAACGCTGAAATGCGGTCTGATTTCTATATTTTTGCCGAAAATCAGTATCCGGCAAACCTGTCAGGCTTTTGTCATGTGTGTTTTTCTAAACAAATATCATCGAAGAGAACCAACAGGTGTTCAGATGAAATCTACTAATTTTGCTATTAGCGCCACATTTGCGGTGATGATGAGCGCTGCCAGCTTTACTTATAGCTTTGCTGCCTCGCTAAACGCTACCGATCCAACGGCCACTATTGATCCTAATGCGCAGGGTTTGGTACAAGATATTAAGGCGCGCAAGACCTATGCTGATGGCAGCTACACCGGCGGCACGTATGATGCCTACTATGGTCCACTGCAGGTGTCAGCCAATATTCAGGGCGGGCGTTTGGTTTCGGTGGATGTACTGAAATTCCCAAACCACAGGAGCACCAGTCGCGCGATTAACCGGCAGGCGTTACCAATTTTGGAACAGGAAGTTATCAGCGCGCAGAGCGCCCGGGTGAACATAGTTTCCGGTGCGACATTGACCAGCCGCGCCTATGCGCAATCGCTTTATTCAGCCTTGCAACAAGCTGACGGTTGATCCCCATGCTGCGCGATACCCGCATATTGATGGGCATGCCCATTACCATCGAAATCGTGGACGCGGTTGACGTGTCGATACTCGAAGAGGTGTACGGTTATTTTGCAGATGTTGAAGAGCGGTTTAGCGTGTTTAAGGACACCAGCGAAATTAGCGCGTTTAACCAAGGGCGCATCAGCACGTCCGATTTTAGCGCTGATATGCAGGAAGTTCTGACCATCGCGGAGCGCACCAAGAACCAGAGCGACGGCTATTTTGAAATCCGCAAACCTGATGGCTCGCTCAATCCTTCGGGCATCGTGAAGGGTTGGGCCATTCGCAACGCGGCGCGTTTATTGCAAACCAAGGACGTGGTGAATTTCTTCGTCGATGCGGGCGGCGATATTCAAACCGGTGGTCACAATTGTGAGGGGCAAGACTGGCGTGTCGGCATTCGCAACCCGTTTAATAGCGCAGAGATTATCAAAGCGCTGGTGCTAAAAGGCAATGGTATCGCCACGTCCGGCACGTATGTGCGCGGACAACATATTTACAATCCACATGTGCCTACCGAGCCAATCGACGACATTATCAGCCTGACGGTGATCGGCCCCGACGTGTTGGAAGCCGACCGATTTGCGACTGCGGCATTCGCGATGGGCCATGACGGCATTTATTTTATCGAAGAAATGGCCGGATTTGAGGGCTATATGGTGGATGCCAAAGGCATCGCCACCCAAACCAGCGGCTTTGGAGGCTATGTAATCAAATGATGACGCTAATTGATAACCAGCTGAATCAAATCACCATGTACCGCTTGGTGCTTTGTTATATTGCTGGATTGCTGGTCATCGCGTTTGGTTTGGGATTTTTCGGATTAGTGCCGAATAATCCGATGACGCTGGCGTTCTCGACGGCGTTAATCACGTTTGTTTGCTGGGCAACCAACCAACTGTTTGCGCGGGTGATGCGCGTGCCGGTGAATACCGAGTCGATCTGGATTACGGCATTTATTCTGACGCTTATTATGCCATCAGTCAGCTTTGACGATACACTGGGGCTGGAAGGTCTAGCACTAGCGTCATTCGTGGCCATTGCCTCGAAATTTGTACTGGCCATTGGCCGCAAGCATGTTTTCAATCCAGTGGCGATTGGTGTTGTGGCGTCTGCGATGTTGATTGACCAACCTGCAACGTGGTGGGTTGGCGGTAATCTTGAAATGCTGCCTTTCGTGCTTATCGGGGGCCTGCTGGTAGTTCGCAAAGTGCAGCGGTTCGACATGATGGCCAGCTTCATTTTTGCAAACTTGGCGACAACGCTTTTGACCACTGACGCCGAAACTTACTCAGGCGCTCTGCAAGAAACTGTGCTTTACACGCCGCTATTCTTTGCCGCCTTTGCTATGCTGACCGAGCCTTTGACAGCACCTGCTGATAAGATTTGGCGGATGGTTTATGGTGCCATTGTTGGTGTGTTGGCCTGTGCCAACATTACCTATGGTGATTATTACTTCACGCCGGAACTGGCATTCCTTGTCGGTAATGTGTTTGCCTTCATTGTCAGCCCTAAGGGTCGCTTTAAGCTGACGTTGTTGCGCGTTGAGAAAATGGCCAATGGCTGCTTTGACTTTGTGTTCAAGCCGGACCGTCCGTTGACCTTCAAGGCGGGACAATATGTCGATTGGACGCTTGGTGTGCGCGACGCCGATGATCGCGGTAACCGCCGCCCGTTTACGATTGCGTCCGCGCCGTCTGAAACAGAAGTGCGCCTTGGGGTGAAGTTCTACAGCGAGCCTAGTGCTTTCAAACGCTCGCTTGCGGTGTTGAAGCCTGGTGCTTCGATCTACGCTTCGCATGTGGCTGGTTCGTTTGTATTGCCTAAAAGCCGTGACGAAAAGATGGTGTTTATTGCCGGTGGCATTGGCATCACGCCGTTCCGCTCCATGTTGCAAGAACTTATCAACAAGGGCGATCCGCGCGAACTCGTTTTGCTCTATGGCAACAACAAAGCTGACGAAATTGCCTACTCCGATGTCTTCGACCGTGCCGAGCGCGAAATTGGTATGAAGACGGTTTATGCGGTGAATGATGCAGAAGGCGCAGATACCAACATGCATCGTGGTTTTATTGATGCAGCCCTGATTACCCGCGAAGTGCCGGACTTTAAGGAGCGCATATTCTATATTTCCGGGCCACGGGTGATGGTGGTTAAATTCCAGTCAGTGCTAAAGGAACTGGGCGTTGCTCATTCCAAGATCAAGGTGGACTTTTTCCCCGGTTTTGCGTGACGCGGTCGCGCCACCAAAATATCCAAAGGCAATTTGAAACTCTTATCTCCTCTCTCCCGTTTACCTTTCAACTTCGCAAGAACGGAGGCGCTGTATCCAGCCGGTACAAGCGAAAATGGAAAAAGGAGATACACCATGTTCAAGACACTCATTCGCGCAACAACTGTTGCCATGCTTACATTTGGAACCGTTGGTATGGTTGCCACGCCAGCATTTGCCAGGACCGTGACGGTTGGCGGTGCGCCGATGTATGCGACTAAAAATATTGTTGAAAATGCCGTGAATTCCAAGGTCCATACGACGCTGGTTGCCGCTGTTAAGGCTGCCGGTTTGGTTGACACATTGATGAGCGCAGGCCCGTTCACAGTGTTTGCTCCGGTAAACTCCGGCTTTGCGAAGCTGCCTGCGGGCACTGTTGAAACACTTTTGAAGCCAGAAAATAAAGCCACGCTGGTGAAGGTTTTGACCGCTCACGTGGTTGCCGGTAAAATTTCAAGTGCTGATCTGATAAAGGGCATCAAGGCGGGCCACGGCAAATACTCGTTCAAGGCTGTAAGCGGTGATAAGTTGGTTGCCTCAATGAAGGGCAAATCAATTTATATCACTGATGAAAGCGGTGGATCGTCCAAGGTTACTATCGCAGACGTGAACCAATCCAATGGCGTGATCCATGTTGTAAATAACGTATTGCTGCCAAAGTGATAAGCGCAAGCGTATAATCTAAAGCGGACGTTCCCTCCCAGGCGTCCGCTTTTTTGTGCCCTTCGTATGACTGTTGGTTGGTGCGTTGTTTCTATTGAATAGGACCGTGGTTTCCTGCCATAAGAGGGCAGGGACAGATTTTACGGAGCCGCACTATGAAGTGGGAAGGACGTCGCCAAAGCGACAATGTTGAGGATCAGCGTGATGGTTCCGGTGGCGGCGGTTTTGGCCAAGGCGGCGGCGGGTTTCGTATGCCGTCCGGCGGCATGGGTGTTGCACGAGGTGGCAGCGTATCCACCATTGTAATCATGATTATTTTATTTTTCGTATTGAAGTCTTGCGGCATCAATGTTGACCCGACGCAGATTTTGGTTGGTCAAGATGGCGGGCAGGGTTCTGCTTCACGAGAGCAAGTGGCACCTCGCACGGCACAATCGGGCGATAAGATGACCGCTTTTGTTAAAACCGTACTGGCGGAAACAGAGGACACTTGGAGTGGTATTTTTGAAGCCAACGGACAGCAATACCCCGCGCCAACGATGGTGTTGTTTGACGGCAGCATTCGCTCCGCTTGTGGCAATGCCACATCCGCCTCCGGCCCGTTCTACTGCCCAGGCGACCAAAAGCTCTATATCGATTTGGCTTTTTACGACCAGTTGGCAAACCAGTTTGGTGCCTCCGGCGATTTTGCTCAGGCCTATGTGCTGGCGCATGAAGTTGGTCACCATGTACAAAATCTGATTGGTGTGCTGCCGAAATTCAACCGAATGCGCCAGAGCATGAGCGAAGTTGAGTCCAATAAAATGTCAGTGAAGGTTGAACTTCAAGCTGACTGTTTTGCAGGCGTATGGGCTTATTATACCGCGCAAAAAGGAATTCTGGAAAAGGGTGATCTGGAAGAGGCGCTGAATGCGGCGCAACAGATTGGTGATGATACGCTGCAGAAGGAGAGCCAAGGTTATGTGGTTCCGGATGCGTTTAATCACGGCACATCGGCGCAGCGCGTAGAGTGGTTTAGTCGTGGCGCCAAAACCGGTAAACTTGAGTCATGCGATACCTTTAACTCCAATCTTCCGTAGGAAAGTCTTAGGTAGCCGACGCCAAAAAATTAGCCCGCCAGATGCGATTACAGGCGGGCTTTTTGTTATGCAAATTTACGCCAGATGTTACCGTTCGGCTACCAACGCTTCTCCCTTTTGTTCGCGGATCATGTTCATGAAGCGCTGGAACAGGTAATGTGAATCTTGCGGGCCGGGCGAGGCTTCGGGGTGATGCTGGACTGAGAACACCGGCTTTCCGGTGAGGCGCAGGCCGCAGTTTGTGCCGTCAAACAGCGAGACGTGAGTTTCTTCAACGCCCGCTGGAAGCGACTTGGTATCCACCGCAAAGCCGTGGTTCATCGACACGATTTCCACCTTGTTGGTGGTGTAGTCCTTGACCGGATGGTTCGCGCCATGATGACCTTGGTGCATCTTTTCCGTTTTGCCACCGAGCGCCAGCGCCAGCATTTGGTGACCAAGGCATATGCCAAACAGTGGTTTGCCGGATGCCACGAGTTCTTTAATTTCCGGAACGGAATATTGGCCAGTCGCTGCTGGATCGCCCGGGCCGTTTGAGAGGAAAATGCCATCGGGGTTCATCGCCAGAATATCGGCAGCCTTTGTTGTCGCTGGAACAACTGTGACTTTCGCGCCGAGTCCTGCGATAAGCCGCAAAATGTTGCGCTTGACGCCATAGTCAACGGCCACGACATGAACGGTTGGCGCTGCGTTTGTGCCGTAGCCTTCGTTCCATACCCAATCAGTTTCAGTCCAAACTTGGGACTGGCCGGAGGTGACTTCTTTGGCAAGGTCTAGTCCCACCAAACCGTGCCACGCGGCCGCTTGCTTTTGCAGTGCTGGAATATCGAAATTGCCTGATGGATCATGCGTAATTACGGCGTTGGGCATTCCTTTTTCACGGATGAGTGCGGTCAGTGCGCGCGTATCAATGCCGGACAGCGCAACGATACCGCGCTTTTTAAACCATGTGTCGAGATGCTCATGCGTGCGATAGTTGGATGGGTTGGTGACATCTGCTTTTAGAACCACGCCAACTGCGCCTGAGCGCTGGGCGGGGTGCAAGTCTTCAATGTCTTCATCATTCGTGCCGGTGTTGCCGATATGCGGGAAGGTGAATGTGACGATCTGGCCCGCATAGGATGGATCAGTGAGAATTTCTTGGTAGCCGGTGAGCGCTGTGTTGAAGCAAACTTCCGCCTCGCGCAC
The DNA here is from genome assembly GCA_043717855.1 of Phyllobacterium sp. Classification (GTDB taxonomy): domain Bacteria; phylum Pseudomonadota; class Alphaproteobacteria; order Rhizobiales; family Rhizobiaceae; genus JANMEX01. The sequence continues at coordinate 5,310 of JAYSWX010000047.1, read as the reverse complement.
GCCTGTTGCACCAAGGCCGTGGCCTTCGATGACTGTGCCATCTGCAAGCACCAAAAGTGCGGTTGGCTTTGTGATTGTCCAAGGGGCGGTGTTGGTCATCGCGTGCTCCAGAGTGGCAGGCGTCACAAAGCGCCGACAAATCGGCGCGGACACAGGCTGCAATTCAAATTGTATGGCTAAGATTGGTGCAATAGAGGAGGCAATGCGCGAGGTCAATTGCAAGAGGGCATTCAATTGCCTATGTAGGCGACAAATCAGAGGATAAATGACGACCATGCGCGCACGCCTGACCGAAGAGATGAAAACTGCAATGAAATCCGGCGATAAGGCACGGCTTTCAACCATCCGCTTGATGCTGTCTGCCATCAAGGATCTCGACATTGCCAATCGCGGGCTTGGCAAGGAAGCGGGCGGCGAGGCAGAGCTCTTGCAGCTTTTCGCCAAAATGGTGAAGCAGCGCGAAGAATCAGCCAAGATTTATATCGAAGGCGGACGGCCTGAACTGGCCGCGCAGGAAAAGTCTGAAATCGTCATCATTCAAGGTTTTATGCCGCAGCAATTATCTGACGAAGATGCAGCCAAGGCGATCAAGGAGATTATCGCGGCGACTGGTGCATCCGGCATCAAAGATATGGGCAAGGTAATGGCGGAACTTCGCGCCGCATTTGCAGGACAAATGGATTTTGGTAAGGCTAGCGGGCTGATTAAATCGTTGCTGGGGTAGTTGTTTGCTTAAGGGCGTGTTTGGTCCGGCGGGATACGAAGGCTGCTATGCTTGTGGATGTGCTCTTGAACCGCGGTGTATGAGAAGACTTCTTTTGCTGACTCTCGATTCAATATAACTTAGAGATTAGCTCATGCGCTTTCCAACTTCGTTTCTTGATGACATTCGCGACCGTGTGCCGATTTCGACAATCGTTGCGCGGCGGGTTACGTTTGATCGTAAGAAATCAAATCCCGGGCGCGGGGATTTTTGGGCGTGCTGCCCGTTCCATGGCGAAAAGTCGCCGTCATTTCACTGCGAGGACCGCAAGGGGCGCTATCATTGCTTCGGCTGCGGCGTTACCGGCGATCACTTCCGCTATTTGACTGAACTAGAAGGATTGAGCTTTCCCGAAGCTGTGGAAACGGTGGCGGGCATTGCAGGTATTCCTATGCCGGCGCGGGATGAAAAATCTGAACAGCGCGACCGCGAGCAAGCATCACTCTTTGATGTAATGGATTTGGCAGCGACTTACTTTCAAGAACAGTTGCAGGCGGCCAATGGTGCCAAAGCGCGGGGCTACCTGCGTGAGCGGGGTCTATCTGCCACGACACAGCTACAATTCCGGTTGGGTTATTCCAGCGACAGTCGCAACGCGTTGAAGGAATATTTGGCGGGTAAAGGCATACCCAAGGAGCAGATTGAGGCGTGCGGGCTGGTTGTGCATGGCGATGATATTCCGGTATCATATGACAGATTCCGCGACCGGATTATGTTTCCCATCCCAGATTCCAGGGGCCGGATTATTGCTTTCGGGGGGCGGGCGCTTTCCAAGGATGTGCCTGCGAAGTATTTGAATTCGCCGGATACGGAGCTTTTCCACAAAGGCCAAGTGTTGTTCAACTATGCCAAGGCGCGCAAGCCGTCGCAGGATAAGGGCACAGTCATCGCCGTCGAAGGCTATATGGACGTGATTGCCATTGCTCAGGCTGGATTTCACCATGCCGTTGCGCCGCTTGGCACAGCGCTGACAGAGCGGCAAAGCGAGCTTTTGTGGAAATTGGCCAATGAGCCGATCCTTTGCTTTGATGGCGACCAAGCTGGAACCAAGGCGGCATGGCGGGCGGCAGATTTGGTGCTTCCACTTTTAAAGCCGGGCAAGACGTTTCGCTTTGCTATGCTGCCGGATGGTAAAGACCCGGACGATGTGGTGAAGACCTCCGGGCCGGAAGCGTTTCAAGCGGTGCTGGATGAGGCGCGGCCGCTGATAGATTTGATTTGGATGCGCGAGACGGCATCCAGCGTGTTTGATACGCCGGAACGGCGGGCGGAACTTGAACAGCGCTTGCGCGAGATAACCAGCCGCATTCAAGACGAAAGTGTGCGCCGTCATTATCAGCAAGACATGCGCGACCGGCTGGCATCGTTCTTCGGCTCGAACAATCGCAGCAAGGGCGGCCAGCAGCGCGGCGAGAAGCAGCCCTATCAGGCAAAGACCGCCAAGACTGCCAACAATCGAATTGCGATATTAGATTCTACACAAAAATCTGCCTTGGTAAGCAAAACCCACGGAGCAATTTTGTCGCGTGAAGCGACATTACTTATGTTTGCTATTTTCCATCCTACTTTGATCGAAGAAAAATTGGATGAATTTGTCACCCTAGATTTTCAAACCCCTGTTATGATTGAGTTTCATAAGTTCTTAATTGATATAATTGCGTCGAAAAGTGGCCAAACCAGCGCGCAAGTAGTCAGCGAAATTGAAGGTACAAAATTCCTGGAGACCTTCAATTTGATTAAGCAAAATGTAAGGAATAACTACCTTTGGGTTGTTGGAGCAACCGCATCAATAGATGATGCTCGTCAAGCCTTCGAACAAGCGCTTAACTTGAAACGAAGAACAGGCATTTTGCGGGAGGAACTTAAGGCCGCCGAGGTTGCCTTAGGAAACGACCCGACTGATGAAAACTTTGCCCATCTGCTTGAGATACAAAAGCAAATTAAGGAGGCAATGGTCCAGGAAGCGTTAATAGAAGGATTTGGTGTTTCGTCGGGACGAGGTAATAGCAACGGCAATTGATGATGTTCGCGAGGCTTTCGCCCAGTCGCTGCACTTGCATCAGACAACGCGCACACTACATAATGAGCTGAAATTAGCCGAAACTGCCTTGGCTGATGATCCGACTGAAGAAAACTATGCGCATCTCATTGATGTGCAAAACCAAATGAGAAACGCGCAGGCGACAGAGGCTCTTATCGAAGGATTCGGAGTTTCATCAGGGCGCGGAGCTTCAAAAGGCTAAAAATGATTCGCTTTTTGAGTCGAATCATGAAAACCGACTTGACGAACGTAATAAATGACGGAATCAGACAGCCGCACAAGATAATATCTTAGGGACAATCGAAACTCCCGTCCATTGTTTGCCGCAAATTATTTTCGTGCGGTAAATTCATGGGCGAATAAAGGCAGTCGGAGCCTCAAGGTTAATCACACATTAACGCAACAGGGATAATGCCGGAATAGTGCAAATTTCCAGATGGTTGGCATCTGGCTTTTCATGTGCGCCCGCGTTGCTAATACGGAGTCTATCATATGGCGACCAAGACGAAAGAAAAAGAAGAAGGTGAAGTCGAGCGCGAAGGCGCACCGGACGGGCCGCTTCTCGACCTTTCGGATGACGCTGTCAAAAAGATGATTAAAGCCGCGAAAAAGCGCGGCTATGTCACCCTTGATGAACTGAACAGCGTACTTCCTGCCGAAGAAGTGACCAGCGACCAGCTTGAAGACACAATGTCGATGCTGTCCGATATGGGCATTAATGTTGTGGAAGACGACGGCGCGGACGACGACAAGGAAGAGGCCGAAAAAGACGACGAGGCCGAGGCCACAGAGCTGGCGGAAGTAAACGGCACGGCGGTTGTTGCCTCCACTACCAGGAAAGAGCCGACGGATCGCACTGACGATCCGGTGCGCATGTACTTGCGTGAGATGGGTACGGTTGAGCTACTGTCCCGCGAAGGCGAAATTGCGATTGCCAAGCGCATTGAGGCCGGTCGCGAGACGATGATTGCCGGGCTTTGCGAAAGCCCGCTGACATTCCAAGCCCTCATAATTTGGCGTGAAGAGCTGAACGAGGGCCGCACATTGTTGCGCGAGATCATTGATCTTGAGACGACGTTTGCAGGCCCGGAAGCCAAGGTTGCGCCGCAGGTGGAGCGCCCGGCGGAAATCGTTGCGCAAAAGATTGATGACCGCCAGCGCAGGATGCGCGCGGCGGAAGAAGAAGATATCACCAATGTCGGCGGCGGCGGTCTTCCTGAAGAGGAAGAGGAAGAGGAAGACGAAGTCAACCTCTCACTGGCCGCGATGGAAGCGGAACTGCGCCCTGCTGTGATGGCAACGTTGGACTTGATTGCGGACACATACAAAAAACTGCGTAAGTTGCAGGATCAGCAGGTCGAAAACCGCATGGCGGCTACCGGCACGCTGTCCACCAGCCAAGAGCGCCGCTACAAGCAATTGAAGGATGAGTTGATTACGGCTGTGAAGTCGCTGTCGCTAAACAATGCCCGTATCGAAGCGCTGGTTGCCCATCTTTACGACATTAATCGACGCCTTGTGCAAAACGAAGGCAAGCTTTTGCGCCTGGCGGAAAGCTATGGCGTGAAGCGCGAAGAGTTTTTGAAGGTTTATACCGGCTCGGAACTCGACCCGAACTGGATTGCCTCAATTGCTAATCTGGCCGGTCGCGGCTGGAAGGATTTTACCAAGTCCGAGAAAGAGCCGATCAAATCGCTGCGGTCTGATATTCAGATTATTGCGCAGGAAACGGCCATTCCGGTGGTGGAATTCCGCAAGATCGTCAACCAAGTGCAAAAGGGAGAGCGCGAAGCTGGCATTGCCAAGAAGGAAATGGTTGAGGCCAACTTGCGCCTCGTTATTTCCATCGCCAAAAAATACACCAATCGCGGCCTGCAATTCTTGGATTTGATTCAGGAAGGCAATATTGGTCTGATGAAGGCGGTGGATAAGTTTGAATATCGCCGTGGTTATAAGTTCTCGACCTATGCGACGTGGTGGATCCGCCAAGCGATTACCCGCTCGATTGCCGACCAAGCGCGCACTATCCGTATTCCGGTGCATATGATTGAAACGATTAACAAAATCGTTCGCACCAGCCGCCAGATGTTGCATGAAATCGGCCGTGAGCCGACACCGGAAGAGCTTGCCGAAAAGTTGGCGATGCCGCTGGAAAAAGTGCGCAAAGTGCTGAAAATCGCCAAGGAGCCGATTTCGCTGGAAACGCCTGTGGGCGACGAAGAAGATTCACATCTCGGCGATTTCATCGAAGACAAGAACGCCATGCTGCCAATCGATGCAGCCATTCAGGCGAACTTGCGCGAAACGACCACCCGCGTTTTGGCATCGCTAACACCGCGCGAAGAGCGTGTCTTGCGGATGCGCTTTGGTATCGGCATGAACACGGACCATACATTGGAAGAGGTCGGCCAGCAATTTAGCGTAACGCGCGAGCGTATTAGGCAGATTGAAGCCAAGGCGCTTCGGAAGCTGAAGCATCCGAGTAGGTCACGGAAGCTAAGAAGTT
>JAYSWX010000046.1:0-1946 GCA_043717855.1 Phyllobacterium sp. | reverse complement strand
GCGCGGTATAGGTGCGCGGATCGGATGGTTCTTCTATCATGAGCGCATTAAGCTGTTTCACGGCCTCATCGGTCTTGTCCAGATCTGCTAAATTCAGGCTCATCTGCAAATCAGCACCGCGCTTAAACGGCGAAGTTTCGGGAATTGCGCGATAGTTGGTAATTGCCAATTCTTGCTGATTTAAACCCTCGGCAATACCGGCCAATTGGATAAGCGTGACATCATTATCTGGCTTTGCGGCGAGCGAAAGTTGTAAATAAAGCGTTGAAAATGATTCCGAACCATCGCGTCGCACGGCCGCACCAATACCAAACAGCACCTCTGCAATGCCCGCCTTGGCGTCCGCAATTAGCGGATCAACGGTTCCGCCTGATTCAACAATTTTGCGCAATACTAAAAGCGGCGGGCGCTCCGGCGCCACTTCGAGGCCTTGGTCGATGATTTTCAGTGCCGCGTCTTTCTTGCCATCACGGGCCTCAAAGCGTGCGTAGGATTCGATCATGCGCAGCCAGCTGTCCGGTGCAGCGCCAGCATCCGTGCTGCCAAGCGCTTCCTCATAAGCAGCGCGCGCGGCGGCTTTATCTGCGGAGGCGTCCAGTATCAGCGCCTTGTGGATGAGTTTGAACAGGTCCACCCACTGTGGACCCTGAATTTTTGATATGTAAGCGGCAGCTTCATTGCCATTGCCTGCGCCCAGTTTCACCCATCCAGTCATAAGATTGGTAACCAAACGATCAAGATCGCTTTGCTGCGCCAGTTTCAACAGCGTTTCCGCATCATCCCACTGCTTTTTATTTACCGCATCAATGGCCAGCGTCACGCGCGAAACACGCTCAATTTCCGGCATGGTCTTTAGCTTTTCAGCGAAGGGAAGCGCTTCGGAGAACTTCCCAGTCGTCAAAAGCCCGAGCATTAAATTTTGCTCAAACTTTGTGTTATCCGCTTCAAACCCGAGCGCTTGCTTGTAATAAGAAATCATCGCGCCAAAGTCGTTGTCGCCCTCAGCGACCTGCGCGGACAAGAGTGCGCCTGTCAGCGTACGCGAGGCAATCGGCGCTTCTGTGGCGGCGCTCGCGAGCATAGTTGTCGCCGCAAGCACGGCCCATACGATAGAAAGTCTAGAGAAATTCTTGGTCATTCATTATGCCCTGATTGCCACAGCGTACGCACAAGTGTTTTTGGTTCGCGGGAATTTAGCGGCGCAAATCACTTGTGATTTCATGTCCTTGGCAACATGGCTTTTTTACGCCGATACGGCAAGGCAACGACATAAACAAATGCGTGACGGGGAAGCCCCCGGTGCTATTGCGCTGCCGCCGCATTGGCGAAGTGTTTTGCCAAAAGGCTGGCATGGAACTGTACCAATTCGTAGCAAAAGGTCAGTTCGCGGTCGCCAGCGCTCCAAAACGCGTTTGGTTCGCCGCATACTTTAGCATGAAATACAATGCCCGGCTCCAGTTTGTAAGTTTTGGAAAGCGCGGCAACCAAAACACTGAGCAGATCTGATTCTTTGATAATCGCCGCATAGGGTGCGAGCGGGCCGGAAGGCACATCATCATACACCAATTTGAACTGAGTTTCGCTGTCGTCAGTAATCACACTTGGCTCAAGAAGTGTGGTCCAGCTTGCCTTAGCGCTTTGATAGTCACCCGCACAGCGCTCACGGCGGCTTTCGGGAAGCTCAACATAATCAGCAAATTCTTTGAAACGCACAGGATCTTGGCCCACCATCATGCAGACCATGGCGTAAGCGCGTTGTTGGTCAAGGCTATGCTCATCCCAAAATGCATATTCATCGCCCGCCTCTTGCGCCACGGCATCAGATAAAAACCAGCCATCGGCAGAATCTGACAACGCTTTGTCCAGCGTGTCATCATGGCCCTCAAGCAGCATGATCGACGAAAGCGAATCAACCGCATCCTCTTCCTTGCCAAGTACGGGAAGGC
>JAYSWX010000045.1:0-1979 GCA_043717855.1 Phyllobacterium sp. | reverse complement strand
TCAAGCGATCTGAAGACATTCGGGCTATTGCCAAAACCGTGCCGCATGATCGGCTTTTGGTGGAGACTGACGCGCCATATCTCGCGCCGCAGAGCCATCGTGGCAAGCGCAACGAACCTTCGTATGTGGCTGAAACTGCACAAGTTTTGGCTGATACGATTGGTGTTTCTAAGAATGAAATTGCGCGGATAACCACGAATAATTTCTTCCGGCTTTTTTCCAAAATGCCGCAAGACTTGAACCCTTACGGCGGTGTGTAATGACATCGACCATGCGCTTCACAATACTCGGCTGCGGCTCATCGCCCGGCGTGCCGCGCATCACCGGTGACTGGGGCAATTGCGACCCGGCAAACCCTAAAAACAAGCGCCGCCGCGCTTCGCTGCTGGTTGAGAAAATTGCCTCGGACGGCGGCAAAACCACGGTGGTGATAGATACAGGGCCGGACTTTCGTGCGCAGATGATTGATGCCAATGTGACCGCGCTCGACGGCGTTGTCTATACGCACGCCCATGCCGACCACATACACGGCATCGACGATTTGCGCGGCTATTGGATTGAACAGCGCCGGCTGATTGATGTTTATGCTGACATGGAGACGCAGGAACGCCTTATGGCCGGGTTTGGTTATTGCTTCACAAAGCCCGCCAAAAGTTACTATCCGCCAATTGCATTGGCGCATACGCTTACGCATTACGAGCCATTCGAGATTTCCGGCAATGGCGGCATTATCCGGTTCGAGCCGCTGACACAGGTGCATGGCTCAATCAACTCGCTGGGTTTCCGCATTGGCGATTTTGCTTATTGCACTGACGTGTCAGCGTTTCCGGATGTGACGATGGCGCGGCTAAGGGGACTTGATGTGCTGATCTTAGATGCCTTGCAATATAATCCGCACCCAAGCCATTTCTCGCTTGGCGAAAGCCTGGCTGTGATTGAGCAGCTGAAACCCAAGCGCACAATATTCACGCACATGCACACGCCGCTGGATTATGATCGCGTGATGGCCGAGACGCCAGCGCATGTGGAACCGGGCTTTGACGGACTTTGTGTTGAGTTATCAGTGGATTAGCAACGGAATTTAGCGCGTTACCCATGTTCCAAACGCCCTTGGGTATAGCTTTAGTTCCATAATCATCATTATGTGATTGGGCGGTGTAGCCGGGTGGGTTCTATTCTGAAGTGCGATTTCCTGTGCGAGCGTTTTTAGTTGCGCTTTCCCTTTCCTCCCACTTGTCTATATCATGCTCGCGACCACCGTAGATAAGATCGAGACAAAAATTGGCATCAATAGAACCATCACAAGACATATCACGCCTCATTGAAATCATGGCGGCGCTGCGCGATCCGGTGACTGGTTGTCCGTGGGACGTGGTGCAGACGTTTGCCAGCATCGTGCCTTATACCATTGAGGAAGCGCATGAGGTGGCTGAGGCTATTGAACGTGACGACATGGTGGATTTGACTGACGAGCTTGGCGATTTATTGCTGCAAGTGGTGTTTCATGCCCGTATCGCTGAGGAAGCTGGGCATTTTGCGTTTGGCGATGTGGTTGAGGCAATTACCAAGAAGATGATCCGACGCCACCCGCATGTGTTTGGTGATGCTGAGGCACGCTCTAGCGGCATGGCCAAAGGCATGTGGAACAGGATCAAGACGGAAGAGAAAGCCGAACGCGCCGCAAAGCGCGCGAGCGCTGGGCAAACTGAGGGCGTGAAGCCGAGTTTCCTTGATGATGTGCCGCGTACCCTGCCCGCCGTTATTCAGGCTGTAAAATTGCAAGAACGAGCGGCAAAGGTTGGCTTTGACTGGGCAACGGCAGCGCCAATACTGGACAAAATTGAGGAAGAAATTGCGGAGTTACGCGTTGCAATGCAAGGCGGGGATCAAGCTAAAATTAAAGACGAATATGGCGATATTCTCTTTGCCATGACTAATCTCGGACGGCGGCTGGAAATCAACCCTGATGCCGCGCTGCG
>JAYSWX010000044.1:0-13087 GCA_043717855.1 Phyllobacterium sp. | reverse complement strand
GTGTGGATCATGCGCCTGTGCTTGCACTGGAACGCGAGTTGGCCATCAAAGCCAATTTGATAATTGCCGCCAGTCCGCTTATCGCCGAACGCTTTCCGGCATATAAAACGCGGGTTCTCCCGCATGGCGTGGACTACAACCTGTTTGCCACACGCGTGGCCCCTGCCGTCGATCTTTCTTCAGTGCGTCCGGTGGCTGGATTTTACGGCAGTTTGAATGAGTGGATTGATACTGCAAGCATCGCTGATGCCGCACAACAGTTGCCATCGTGGGATTTCGTGCTGATAGGAAAAGTCGAGTGTGATATTGGCGCACTTCGAGACCTTTCCAATGTGAAGCTGCTCGGGCCCCGCCCTCATGGCGCACTCCCGTCCTATTGCCAGCATTGGGACGTCTCGCTATTGCCGTTCAAAAGAAACCGCCAAATTGATGCCAGCAATCCGTTGAAGTTACGTGAATATCTGGCCTGTGGTACACCAGTATTGGCATCATATCGCTTTCCAGCCGCAGCGGCATACGGCGATGCCATTCATTTTATTGCAGACGGCGAGCGATTGGCTGATGCAATTGTCAAGGCAAAAAATGACTCAAATTCCGCTGCTTTCCGGCAAAATCTAGTATGCCATGAGAGTTGGGAATTGCAGGCGCAGACGCTCCGTCAATGGTTGTCTGAACTATGACATTACAACGCCATTTGCTTTTAGTCACATTTTGGCTGCTTTTTAATATTGGCGCGCGTGCGGCACCCGCTGATATAGTTTATGACCAACCGCTTTGCGTCAAAGCCGGTACAGAATTGGTGGCGGAGGGCAACGTAGTAAGCGCGGGACCAATAACTCTTGTGCTGCGCATTGATGATCGTAACTCAAACAATTACACCACCCGCGTCAATCTGGAACGGGCGCTTTCCGCAGGTCCGTTCCACTGGCATGTGCCACTTGATGGCCTGAGGACTTCTGGTGGGGAAAGTCTCAATAGCTGTGCCATAGGGCGCGTGATGCTTTTCATTGGTGCAGGAGAGGGCAAGCTAACCGTCGATAAACTTGAAGCCGCTCAAATCGAAGGCCGTGCCGATGGTATTTTTGCCTACGATCTTGGCCCAGACGATTCCCCGCTGATGGCAGGTTTTTCAAGGCTTTCGGCAGGTGATAATGCGCTATCCGGCGCGGCACTCCGCGACATTCGCCGTCCCGGCCCTGATGCCCTTATTGGCGACGGCGTGAGTGGCATCGAACAGCTGCATCTTATGATACCCAATGGCCGTTGGCGCGTAACCCTATGGACAGAAGATCCTGGCGATTGGGAGCTATTGCCCCACCCTTACAGCAAAAAAATAAGCGCCAACGGGACGACCATATTGGACGTCAATCTTACCTACGATCAATGGGTGGCGCGACGATATTTGGCCGGCAAACAGCGACGCTACCAAGTTGGGGATACGGCCTGGCAAGCAATAGGCAGGCATCGAGGTGGGCGTATTGAGGCTATGATAAACGTCATTGATGGCGAGCTAAATCTCACGCTTTCGGGAGACATACCGCAGGCCGGTTTCCTATCTGCAATCGTGGTTGAGCCTGAAAACAGCAGCTTCGCCTATGAAACCGAAAAACGCCGCGAGCGCGACTTTAACGAGGTATGGCGGATCATAGCGCCGCCAGCGCCTGCATTGCCACCGACGCTGGTTTTAACGAAAGGTTCGCCGCTGCCCGCGTTGGTAATTGCGCCCGATAGCGGGGCGAGTGTATCGTTTATGCTTGATGGAAATGACTGGCCGCTAGGGTCAAAAATCGAGATTAACAATCAACCTGATTCAAATATCGGCGCGATGCTGTGGCAGTCTATACCCCAAATCGTACGTAGCAGCGGTGCTGCAACCTCATTGGTCATGACGGACAAACATTTGTTTGCCGTTCCGCAGGAGGGTAGCGAATTGCGGGCAGGGACCACAAAGTACACGATATGGATTTCGGCTTCGACATCAGCAAAACCCGGAAAATATGTGATGCCTTTAAGGCTCCTCACACAAACTAGTAGTGAAACATTTGAGTTTGTCGTCGAGGTGCTGGCCGCTTCCTTGCCGCCCGCCGCAAAGCCTGCGGGTTTTTACTTGGATGAAGCGCCTCACATTATGTGGGCGACAAAACCCGCCAATGCCCGTGATCGTCAGTTGACCTGCGATCAAAATTTTCTATCAATTCTCGGCATCACAGGAAATGCGCCCGCAATCACAACGCCTGTGGCAGATAATCTGCCCGCGTTTGTCGCCGATATTCGGCGTACGCAAACCACCGGCATTGCACTGCCAGCGCTTGCCTATGCGCCGGCAAAGCGGCTTTTCGCGGCTAGCGGGGGCCCGGCGTTTATTGCAACGCTACTAGCTGCCGATGCATTAGCGGACCGTGCCCTCGGCAAGTCAATCGTCTGGAGCTTATCAGATGAGCCGTCCAACGCCGACAATTCAAGTAACGGGTTACTGGCGCTGGCACACGCGCTTAAACAACAACGCCCGGCACTGCGTTTTGCAGGACATTTTAATACGAAAGGCGATGAGCAATATGCTGCGGATCTTGATACAATTCTCGTCAACCCCGGCTTCGGGGTGGATGCGCCGGAACTGGGCGCACTGCCGGGTGAAAAAGAAATCTGGCTCTACAACATGGATTTGCCCCGGTTAGCAGCCGGCCTGTTTTTGCATTCCAGCCGCGCCGTTCGCTATGTCCAATGGCACGCACGAATGCCAACCGCCGATCCATTTGATCCAACGGATGGACGCGAGGACGATTTTCAGATGTTCTTACCCTCACTGAACAACTGCCCTGTGCAGCCGGATATTAACGAGGCAATGCTTGAAATGGCGGAAGGACTTATCGATCAGCGTTGGCTGCAATGGCTGAACGGGCGCAGCGAGCCTCAAGCCATCGCGCTGCGGGAACGTTGGAGATCCATCGCCTCGGAAAAATGGGCGAAGCTTTCCAAGACACCGCAAATTACAGTGAGGTTCCGCAACGAGGTTATCGAATTGGCACGGCACTTGAAAGGTACTCGGTAAGCAAAATGCAGGACAACAGAAAATGCCATATCGCTTCGGTTCGCTCGTTTTACCATTGCTTATTGCAATGCTGACCACAGGATGCACTTCGCAAAATGCAATGAGTTTGTTGCCGGACAGTGTCAAACTTGATGTCGCCCGTGACAAAGCGACCAAGCAAGGGCCCCTGTCTGTCGGTAAAATGATGGCCATGGCACGAACGCTGCATCCTGATTCCGGTAAAGAGACGGAACAGGTGGAAAAAGTTGATGATGTCAAAGCCGCTGCCGTCACTATGCACCCCTCCAAGACCGTTGATCCCATTCAGACTGCCTATGCAGACGAAAGCACCCCGAAAACTACCTATGAAATTGAAAATGACACTTCCAACAATATTCTCCCGGTAAGTCCCTCAGAACTTTTCCAGCAGGCAGTGCGCCTGAACCAGAACGCACAAAATAGTGAGCATGATCCATCTGCCGCTGACATAAAAACAGCAGCCGTGGCACAGAAATGGCGTAAACTTATGGATGAACAGGTGGCGGATCAGTGGCACGAGGAACCTAGTGTGGCGGCATCGGTAAATGCAGACATTCCGTTAGTTTTGCCTATTGTGCCAGTTGAAATAATAGCCGTGAGTTTCAACGAAACCAGTGATAGCCTCAAAAAGAATGATGATTTGAAACTCAAACTACTTCGCTTTGGCAAGCGGATGCCGCTGCAAATTGCAATCGGAAAAATCACAAATGCGGAAGGATTTGAAGTCATGCAGTCAGCACTGGCACTCGGCAATATAATCATTGGTGCCAGTGGCGGTATGCCCGCCATCACCTATAATCCGTCTATAGCACCTGGCGCGGCGCAGGTTACATATGCGTCGGTTGAGCAACAATCATGAACCTTGTTGAACTGCTATTCCTCGGACTTGAGGCTGGCTGGAGGCGACGTTATTTGTTCGTAGTGCCAATATTGGCGATGCCACCGATGGCCTTCGTCGCTGCCGGTTTTGCGCCCAAAAGCTACGAGGCGAAAACCACGATACTGGTGCAGGAAACAGCGAAGATGAATCCGTTTCTAACGGATTTGGCCATCGGTCCAAACTTGAAGGAGCGGATGCCCGCCCTCAATGCCTTAGTCCATTCCTCCCATATTTTGGAGCAAGTCTTGCGCGATGTGCATCAGTTGGATGATACCACAAGCCAAGCGGATCGCGAAAAGCGCGTCGCTAATTTGTCGGCTGCCATCGCGGTGGATTTAATGGGTAACGATCTTGTTTCGCTAAAAATCAAAGGGCCGCACGGTGAGGGGTTGGCAATTACATTGACTGCTCTTTCAAATCGCTTTCTGGAGCGAATGCTCGCACCGGAGCGCAGCGCCATTACTGATAGTCAGACTTTCCTTAAGGGAGAGTTGGCAGAGCGCGAAACCCGATTGAAAGAAAGCCAGAATCAATTGGCGGAGTTTCGTCTCAAAAACGCGGAACTGCTCCCGACGCTCGAATCCTCAAATGTCACCCGCTTATCCAACTTACGGACCAAGCTGTCCGATAATCGTATGGAACTTGCCGCTGCCAAGGCAGAACTTGGCGACATTAAACGACGCCTTGTGGAAACCAATCCGTTGATTGGCCAAATCGAAGAAGACATTATGAAAGGCACACGTACTCTTGGAGAATTACGCGCACGTTACACCGAGGAGCACTCGTCGGTGCAGGGCGAATTGCGCTCACTAAAGCGGCTGCAAGCCGAGCGCGAGCGGCTGGTTAAGCAATCTGAATCTATCGGCGCCCAAGACATTGATGCTTTGTGGAATATGACAGCAAGTGCCATGATGAACAACGTTGATACTGTGCCCGCGTTGCTGGTTTCCCAAATGGGCAAACTTCAAGAAACCAGTGCCAAACATGCACGTCTCGAATCAGAGACAAGAGAGGTTGAGCGCGAGGTAGTTGCGCTGGAAAAGGAAATCGCAGACAGCGGCCCGGTGGCTCAAAGCCAAAAGCACTTCGAAGAAAATATCAAGTTTGCGCAAGACAGCTACGATGCCATCGCCAAGCGTTTTGATAATGCCGAAATTACCGGCGCGCTAGGCAAGTTTGAAGCACCGGAACGGGTAAAAATTATAGACGCGCCGTTCGATCCGTCCGCGCCAACCACACCTGGGCGGCTGTTGTTCGTGCTGGCGGGCTTCATCGGCGGCATATTCATGGGAGTTGGCTTGACAGTTCTCGCCGAGGTTTTTGATCCCCGTTTGCGCAGACTGGTTGATTTTGAAATGGCAGCAGGCATTCCCGTGCTAGCGCGTTACCGCGCTTGACAGGCATTAAGCCGCGTTCTCGGTACGCCATGTTTCAATGCGGCGATAAAGCGTTGAAGGGCTGACATCAAGCGCCGCCGCTGCTCGCGGTATCGACCCGTCGCAGTCCTCCACTGCCGCTTCAACCGTCTCACGGATGACATCCTCTAGTGGCTTAATCACGGCTTTTTTGGCGACAGCGGCATACGATTTATCCAACAAAAAGCGCAGCGGCGATGTTTCAAGAGTAGGTGCGTGGTTTGCCGTATCACTGCGGCGTTCAATAAGGAGCTCCGTCGGCAGCATGTTTTCGGTCACCCTTGTGCCATCGTTTAAGACTACAATATTGCGGATCACATTTTGCAATTGCCGGACGTTTCCCGGCCACGCATAGCCGATCAAAGACGCCTCAGTTTCCGGCGAAAAATCTTTGAAAGACTTATGATCCTCTTTCGTAAACGTTTTCAGAAAGCTCGCCGCAATGTGAATTATATCCTCGCCGCGAAGTCGCAGTGCCGGCATTTCCACTGGTATCACATGCAGGCGATAGAACAGATCTTCGCGGAAACGCCCGGCGTAAATCTCGGTTTGCGGATTTCGATTCGTGGCGCAAACGATGCGCACATCGCTGCTGCGCAAGCGATCTTCGCCCAACCGTTGTACTTGTTTAGTTTGCAAAAAACGAAGCAATTTTGATTGCAACGATAAGTCCATTTCACAAATTTCATCTAAGAAAAGCGTGCCACCGTCTGCCTGCAAGGCCGCGCCATTTCGCTCCGATGTCGCGCCGGTATAAGCGCCTTTGACGTGGCCAAAAATCTCGCTTTCAAGCAAGTCCTTCGGAATGGCCGCACAGTTGAGTGTGATAAACGGCCCTTGCGCACGCTTGGATAATTTGTGCAAAGCCTCGGCGCAAAGCTCCTTACCGGTGCCGCTTTCGCCGGTGATAAAGACAGTGGCATTGCTTGGCGCAGCACTGCGCAAGATGCGGTAAACCGTCTGCATAGGCTGGGAGTCGCCTATAAAGTTCGCAAAGCCGGCCTCGCAACGTTCGTCCTTGTGGGTAAAGATTGTCGCGGCGAACTTGCACCGCTCAATAGCGTTTTTGACTGTGACGCGCAGTCTCTCGGCATTGAATGGTTTGACTAAAAAATCCGTTGCGCCTTTACGCATCACGTCTACCGCCAGATTAATGGAGCCATCAGCCGTAATGACAATTACCTCTGACATAATACCTTTGGCTCGCATGGCTTTCATAACATCAAGGCCGGTCATATCCGGCAAATTTACATCCAACACCACGGCATCAAACGTCTCACCAGTCATCGCGTGCAATGCATCCTCGCCCGTTCCAGCGATTACACTTGTAAGGCCGACGCCTCGTAAAAAGGCCGCATATGTTTCTGCAAGCGAGAGAACATCTTCGACAATCAAGACTTTGTGCGCAGCGTTTGGTTGTTGTGTCATAACTAATAATTACTAAAAGTTGTATATTAACAAAAGACTAACAAAATATAGAAATTATGCTGCCCGATTGTCCCTTACGTCTATGTGCTGATACATAATGTGGCGCAGTAGCTGCAGGCCGTCGCGGCTCGCGTCTACCACGCTTTCAAGGTCTCGTGGCAGCCTTGCAACGGGTGGGGTTTGTTCAAGAGATTTTGCTAACTCCGCTGCGCTCACCACGCCGAATTGTGATAGCAATCCGGAAAGTTTATGCGCCAACGCAGTGACGTGTTCACAGTCCGGCTCACTGTGAAAGCGCATCAGTGCGTCCAATTGCTCGTTAACATCGCGCTCAAATCGTGCGATCAATTGTGGTAATTGGTCCGCGCCAACAGCCAACGATAAATCATTAAACGCATCGTCATCAATGGCCTTTGTTCCATGCGCAGCGGGACGCGTAGTTTCGGGCTGGAGAAATCCAATCGCCAAATTTTGCAAATCATGCGCACGAATTGGTTTGGACATAAAGGCATCAAATCCATGCGCCAACGCCCGTTCGCGGTCTCGTGCAAAGCTCTGCGCGGTAAGTGCGACTATTGGCGTAATGGCGCGCTTGCACGTAAGGGCACGGATTGCTGAAACCACCTCCAAGCCGCCTACGTCCGGCATTTGAATATCAATAAACATAATATCAAAATTTTCATCGCCTGCAGCCGCAATCGCTGCACGGCCGCTTTCAACGGCAGTCACGCACATGCCTATCCTTTCCAAAATCGCTTTTGCCACGAATAGATTTGCAGGTGTATCGTCAGCGATAAGGACTTTTCGACCTCTCAGAATTTCAGTTTCGCTTGCAAGACTGACCTGCTCAATTGCGGCCAGCGGTTTTTGCGCCAGTTGAAGCGGAAGCTCGAAGTAGAACGCTGTTCCACGGCCTGCTTCAGAAAAGCACTCAATCTGACCGCCCATCAGCCGCACCAGCCTATCGGAGATAGCAAGTCCCAATCCGGACGAGTTCTTGCCCTCCGCGCGACCGTCATCATCCTGTTCGAATGGCTGAAATAGCCTTGTTTTCATCTCCTCAGAGATACCGTTTCCAGTATCGCTAACTGTAAAACGTACCGTAGTTGCTGATTCACCCTGCGCTACCTTGAGAGCAATTTTGCCCCCTCGTGTAAACTTCGCCGCATTGCCCGCCAAGTTCAAAAGCACCTGGTTAAGCCTATCAAAATCACCATGGAGACCGCATGAAAAACGAGGATCGCAATGGATTGAAATTACACTGTCATTTCTTTCGGCAATAACGCTGAGGACTTTGGTCACGGTCTCCAGTAGATCAATCGGCGCGTAGTCCACCTCGCGTAAATCCATCTTGCCCGTTTCCAGCTTTGTCAGGTCAAGAATATCATTGATAAGGCCCAGCATATTATCGCAAGCAAGCGTTATCGCCGATGCACAGGTGCGCTGCTCAACGCTTAGGCTCGTCTGGGAAAGAATATCACTATAACCAATAATCGCATTCATAGGCGTGCGCAGATCATGGCTCATCATCGCCAGAAAGTCAGACTTTGCCTCGCTCGCCTTGCGGGCTTTCTTGGCAAGAACCGCCATCTTGTCTGCTTGCACTTGAAGCGCTTGTTGCGAGGCTTGCGAATAGGCCAGCAACGCCGCCGCGCGCCGCTCCGTCACCAATGTGTAGGCGATGAGTATGATTAGCAGCGCCGCCGCCGCAATCGCAAACTTGGCCACCTCCAGCTCGGCTGCCATCTGTGCCAAGGCTGGTTCATTATGCGAGTTAAGAAAATTCGCCAGCGCCTGATAGCGCAGCCACGCCGTGGCGCTCAAATAAATCAGCGCAGCGAATAGCCCGACGAATATCGGTGGACACAAGCGCTTTAGCAAGCCGGAAATATGAGCATCACTCCCGCGCAAGAGCAGAAAAAGAGAGAGGTAGGTTGGTCGAAACATACGCTGCATTAGACATTCCATTCAGGTGTTTGTCTAAAACTAGCAGGCTATGTAGAAAAATTAGTTCACGTATTGATTGCTAAAACGACAATCAAAATTCTTGCTTAAGTTTTGATTGACGACGCTAAACCTGTTGAGAAGCCCCGCGCTGAAAGGGAAGAGCTTTTAAGCTAAAGCGATATTCCAACCCCTGGCAACCCCATATGATGCCGACAAGCATGTAAAAATGTCGCCAATGGTCGGTACTGATGATATTGCCGATAACCACATGCGCTAGATAGGTCGAATAAGCGCAGATCAGGAACGGCTGCCACGGCCGCTCGCGGAACAACATTCGCGCACCCATTGCAATTGTTAGGATAGACATTGTGACGTAGGCAATGAAACCAAGCCACGAATAATCCAGCGCTGCTTTTAGCCAAATGTTATGGGTGTCCTCGCCAAACATAGCGGCGAACATCAGAGGGCCGAAACCCAGCGGATGCTCGGTCGCGATGAGAAGTCCAAACCAATAGCGGGCAAAGCGCCCAAGTCGCGCCCCGTCATAATCCTGTACAAGCTTTGCACGTTTGGAAAACAAATCGGCGACTTCGGGAAACTGCAAAGCAACGATAACCGCCAGCGCCACAAGCATAAATACCGCGCCGGACATCAGAACGATGCGTAAGCGAATGCGGTTACTATTGCTGGCAACGAAGGAGAAAATTGTCACCAAAAGCATGACCAAAATCAACATGCCCCAAGCGGCACGGGAGAAGGAGAGAAACGCGCCGATTGATACAATCATCAGCCCGATCAAACGCGGCAACATGGAAATCGCTTTACCCCGCAACACACCGTAAAGCAGCCACGCTGCCGGCAGCATCAGATACGGCCCAAACACATTAGGATCTTTGAAGCCACCACGAGCGCGGTCATACAGCGTGAAAAAGCTGGCACCCGGAAACATGTGAAAATAACCGGCAATGCCCAGCAACGAAGTGAAGATAGCGGCGATGGTGTAAGCGCTATACATCACGGGTAGCAGGCTCATATCACGCTCGATAACGGCGGCATAAAACACTGACGTGATAGCCAGAAAAAACCCGACGGCCGCATAAAGCGGCGTATCCTTCAAGTCTGCCAGCTGCGTCATCGAAATCATATAGCCGATATTAAACAACACCAGCAGCATCATGAGTGGCGCGTTGGTGCGCGAGAGCCGCAGCCCGAACAGCGCCCAAATCACAATCAGCGGCGTCATGAAAAGCTCATATGGCGACGGCTCGGAAAGCACATAGCCGGAAAGCGCGACACCCAGCCCTAAGGCAAACACCTTGATAATGCGGTTCACAGCCGCGCTGCGCTCTGCCGGTTCAATGGTGTTATAGGTGGCCAGAGCGCTCAATAGGCATTCTCCGTATTCAAAAGGCGGGCAGGGGTGAGGAACAGGATTTTCAAATCCAACCACAGAGACCAGTTTTCGATATAATAGAGATCATATTCAGTGCGCATTTTGATCTTCTCATCCGAGTCAATCTCGCCGCGCCAACCGCTGATTTGTGCCCAACCTGTCACACCGGGCTTCACGCGGTGGCGCGCGAAATAGCCCTCTACAACTTCATTGAACATTTTGTCGCGCGTCTGCGCATATACTGCATGAGGGCGCGGACCAACGAGCGACAAGTCTCCACGAAGCGCATTGAAAAATTGCGGCAATTCATCAATCGAAGTCTTGCGGATAAACCGTCCCACCTTGGTGACGCGCGGGTCACCCTTGGTAACAACTTTCTTTGCCAACGGGTCGCTCATATCGGTGTACATCGAGCGGAATTTCAAAACTTCAATTTCTTCATTATTAAAGCCGTGACGCTTTTGGCGGAAAATTATCGGGCCGGGGCTATCCAGCTTAATCGCAATCGCCGTCGCCAGCATAACCGGAGACAAAGCGATAATGCCAAGCACGCTGAAGAACACGTCAAACGCCCGCTTGGCCACGCTGTCCCAATCATTGATAGGCTTGTCAAAAATATCCAACATCGGCACCGAGCCAATATGCGAATAGGAACGCGGGCGAAATTGCAACTTGTTGGAATGCGCCGAGAGGCGGATATCAACTGGCAAAACCCAGAGGCGTTTTAAGAGCGCCAGCACGCGCGATTCAGCCGTTAGCGGCAGCGCTACAATAAGCATGTCAATGCGGGCGATACGTGAGAATTCAATTAGTTCGCCAATCGTGCCGAGTTTCGGGTAGCCTGCCACCACAGGGGGCGAGCGCACATCATCGCGGTCATCAAAGATGCCGCAGATGCGAATATCATTGTCCGGCTGCGCTTCGAGTGAGCGTATCAACCCTTCCGCATTGGGTCCGCCGCCGACAATCAGCGCACGGCGCTCCATTTTGCCATTGCGGCCCCACCGCCGAATGATGCTGGAAAGCGCCAGCCGCACAATCACCAAAAGCAGGAAACCGCCGCCAAACCAGGATGCCAGCCATACACGAGAAAATTCGGCAGATAATTTGAGAAAAAACCCCGCCAGCGCTAGCAGTGCAAATACGCCCGCCCACGAAAACAGGATACGTCCGATTTGGCTCCACGGGTTACGCAACGCCGGTATCAGGTAACCATCTGACATTTCCATGATGATGACGAAGAGCGCGGATCCGGCAAAAACCGCAGCAGGATATTGCCACAAAAACTCTTTGCGAACGCCGACATAAATTAGATAAATCGAAAACCCAAGTACCACCAACATGCCAAATTCGGCCAGCCGCAACGTGCCGGACACGATAACGGGCGACGTTGAGTCCGCGCGATATTGCATCGCCACTTGCTCGGCAATATCGTTGAGCTCGGATTTGCGCGCAGCATCCGGCGAGCCACCATCATGCGCCCGCACGGTGTCGGCATTAAAGCGCTTGGTAGGATCAATTTGGTTCATCGCAGCACCGGAATATTCAGCATGGCTAATTCATACGTCAAAGGGCTTAAGAACCAGTGTCTGTCCGCTGAAATTGTGCTGCACATTTCATTGCTCCAGCACAGTCCGGTAGCGCTCTTCAATCTGCCGTGCCATCACATCAACACCGAATTTCGCTGCCAGCGCCGCGCCGTTCGGCATGGCTTTTTTCAATGCCTCCGGCGTGGTCATTTGGCGAACCATCAAGGCCGCAATGCCAGCCGCGCTCACATCACAGAGTGCCACGCTATCGGTGCCTAATATCTCCGGAATGCCGCCAACGCGGGTCGCAATCATCGTCATGCCGGCCGCGACTGCTTCCAGCACGATATAGGGCATGGCTTCAGCCCGCGAGGGAACAACAATCGCTTTCGCCAGTTCAAAAGCCTTTCTTGCGGGCATCGGGTCATAATACGTCACCCGCTCACTCATACCGAGTGCCGCCACTTGGTGCTTATATTTTACCAAATCATCGCCATCGCCTACCATAGCAGCGCTAAGGAGCCTGCCTGTTTGCTTGGAGGCCAAATCTAACGCCTCGATGAAAAGGTCAACACCCTTCAAATCACGCATCATACCAATGTAGAGAAAATCTGCGGCATCCTGCGCTGGCAACACAGGCTCAAACTCCTCAGGCCGCAGCCCGTTATAAATCACGACAGCATTGCGCGGCGGGCCAATTTTTGCTGCATATGTCACGCGCTCATAGTCTGCCACAAATAATATCTGATCGGTAAATCGGCCTAAAATCCTCTCAATCAGAAAGAAGATTTTCCCCGAAAGACGATCCGCATCATAATGCAGACTGCCGCCATGGGGTGAATAAAAACGGGCTATGCGAGACCTGAATACCCGTAACACTGATCCGAATACACGTGCATAAACACCGCCCTTGGCGCCGTGCCCATGCAACACATCCGGATGCAAACTTTTGACTGCTTTGTAAGTGCGCCACGCGGCAACCAGGTCGCCGGGGCCGATATGGCGCTGCATCGCAACGCGGGTTAAGCCAAGCGCCAGCTTGGGCTCAATAGATTTGAAAAGCTGCTCTTCATACGCGCCGCCGGTTGTGGAATCGCACACAATGCCAACCTCGTGGCCCGATGCTATCTGCGCATCCAGCAAATCACGCACATGCCGGAAGATGCCTCCCACAGGGGAGCGAAAGCAATGCACGATGCGTAATGGTTTTTGTGAGGCTATCATAAAGAGTTAGAACAACCGTTCGCGCACGTAAATTGTGTCGCCCGGCAATATCGGATCAGAAATCAAAACGCGCCCCGTTATCACCTTGCCGCTAATCGAGCGCGTGATGTCAACATTGTCCTGTGTCGCGCGTGCCGAGTAGCCCCCAGCCACGGCAATTGCCTTTTGCACCGTCATTCCTGGCACGAATGAATATTGTCCCGC
>JAYSWX010000043.1:0-13141 GCA_043717855.1 Phyllobacterium sp. | reverse complement strand
CCCATTGGCCATTGTCCTGCCAGACCGCATGGCGGTAAACCGCCAGTTTTTTGTCCCAGTTCTCGCCATCGTCAAACACCGCCATCGCCTTGGTGCCCACGACTGTTAGGCGGCGTTCGCGGTAGGGATTGAGGCGGGATGTGAACAGGTGCGAGCGGATGCCGCTCGGGAATTTCATGTGGACATGGGCAAAGTCTGACAAATGGTCCAAGAGCGCCGCGCCTTCGCCGCGCACCTCGCTTGGCGCTTCGCCAGTTATGGCCAAGATCATCGACAAATCATGCGGGGCAAGATCCCAGAGCGCATCATTTTCGGTATGAAATTTGCCTAGGCCGAGGCGGTGCGAATGAATATAGCGCACTTCGCCAAGTTCGCCGGAGGCAATCAGTTCTTGCAGCTTCTCAAATGCTGGATGGAAGCGCAGCACGTGGCCTACCATAAATATGCGCTTGGCGTCGCGTGCGGCCTGCACGGCAGCCTTGGCATCGGCTACGGAAAGCGCGATTGGCTTTTCAACCAATACATCTTTGCCCGCCTGCACAGCGCGGATTGCGGCAGCGGCATGGAACTGCGGGGGCAGCGCCATGATGATCGCGTCAATGTCCGGGCGGTCAAAAATTTCTTCGTGGTCAATGGCAATGCAGCCATTTTCAGCAGCAAAGCCTTGCGCTCGTGCAAAGTTCATATCCGACACTGCATAAAGCGCGCCCAGACTTTTTAACGTGCGAATGTGGTTGCCGCCCCAATAGCCGCAACCGAGAACGGCGATGCGTGGTGTCATATGATTTGTTGGCTCAATTACTACTTTATAAATCCCATATCGGCGTCCGGCGGGGACCGCAAGCTATGCAATGGTCGCGGGTGGCTAAATCTAACTGGACAAACATCTTTCTGCCCATCAATCGCTTGACAGTGCTTGCTCTCCCACCTTATACCCGCGCCAATTCTGCGGTTGGACTTGTCTTCCCGCGTCTCGTGGCGAGATAGCTCAGTTGGTAGAGCACAGGAATCATAATCCTTAGGTCGGGGGTTCGAGTCCCTCTCTCGCTACCATTTTCCTTTTGAATAGATAATAAATTTAGGGCGTTACGCCGCCTGAACTAACTTGCGCGTGGCCTGAATTTGCTTGCGGCCAGTGGCAAACAAAATGCCATGGGCGCCGTCAAGTGCGCCTTCTTTCAACTCAAGCGCAAGCAGGCGGGATTTTTCAAACGGGCCGGGCATGAATATGTCGCCGGTCTTTTCATTGGTGAAGCCAAAGCGCTCATAATAGGCGGCATCGCCAACCAGAATGATGGCAGCGTGCTCAAGGCGTTTGGCTTCTTCGACGGCATGGTTCATGAGCTTAGAGCCAATCCTCATGCCTTCGTAGAACGGATCGACAGCCAAAGGGCCGAGCAGGAGTGCATCGGCACGGCCACGGCGAACGCACGGAGAGGCTACATTCCAAAGACGGACAGTGCCAATAACGCCGCCATCGCTGTTGCGGGCGACGAAGGCCAAGCCTTCGGCAGGCAAGCGGCCACGGCGTAGCTTTTCGGATGACTTGCGCTTGCGGGCCGGACCCATGGCGCGATCCAGTAAGGCTTCGCGCTGCGCGGCTTCATGGGGCATTTCCTCGCCGATGGAAAAAGTCGCGTTATCGGCAGAAATCTTAGTGTTGGTATTCATGGCAAAACCACCTTCCCGAAATTAATGTGAGGAATGCAAGCCCCTGATCCGGGGCCGGCTGGCAGCGAAAGGATTGAACCTTTTAAGAGATGTAGCCTTAGATGACGTAAGCGCGCAGCGGCTCAAAGCCGTTAAACGCGACGGCCGAATATGTCGTAGTGTAAGCGCCAGTGCCTTCGATCAAGACTTCATCGCCAATTTTTAACGACAGCGGCAAAGGGTAATGTGTCTTTTCGTAGAGCACATCGGCACTATCGCAAGTCGGCCCGGCAATGATGCAAGGCTCAGTCACGGTGCCATCATGCGGGGTTACGATCTGGTAGCGAATGGCTTCATCCATGGTTTCAGCGAGGCCACCGAACTTGCCAATGTCGAGGAAAACCCAGCGCACATTGTCATTATCCGCCTTCTTGGAAATCAGCACCACTTCGGTTTTGATAACGCCTGCGCTACCCACCATGCCGCGACCCGGCTCAATGATAGTTTCGGGAATGATATTGCCGAAATGCTTGTGAAGCGCGCCATAGATCGCCTGACCATAGGCCTGAGCGGACGGCACGTCTTTGAGATAACGGGTTGGAAAACCGCCACCCATGTTAACCAGACCAAGCATAATGCCTTCTTCGGCCAATGTGTTGAAAACCATTTTGGCATCAGCGAGCGCTTGGTCCCATGCGTGCAAATTAGTCATTTGCGAGCCGACATGGAAGGAAACGCCCCAAGGCACAAGGCCAATGGACTTGGAATGACGCAAAACGTCAATTGCCATTGCAGGCACACAACCGAATTTGCGGGTCAGCGGCCATTCAGCGCCTTCACCATCGGTTAAAACGCGGCAAAATACTTTGGAGCCTTTAGCCACGCGACCAATTTTGTCTGCTTCTTCCACGCAATCAATGGCGAACAGGCGAATGCCGAGCTCGAAAGCGCGGGCAATATCGCGTTCTTTCTTGATCGTATTGCCGAAGGAGATGTGATTTGGCGCGGCACCTGCATCCAGCGCCATTTCGATTTCGTTGACTGATGCGCAGTCGAAATTCGAACCCATGGACGAGAGCAAGCGCAGCACTTCCGGCGCCGGATTGGCCTTTACGGCGTAGTAGATTTTGCTGTCCGGCATGGCCTTTTCAAAGGCATGAAAATTATCACGCACGACCTCTAGATCGAGCACCATGCACGGGCCGGTGGGGCGACGGGTAGCCAAAAAGTCAATAACGCGCTGCGTAGCCATAATGCTCTCTCCAATGCTTGATCCAATCTTGCGATTGGACGTCAAATTATGCGGACGGAAATGCGCTTCATGCGCGGGCCGTCAAGACAAATGCGTTAGAGTTCCCTCAAGGTTCAGCTGGTGGAGACACCGAACCCTTGAAAACGCTTTACGCTGCGAATGGAACAAGCCACCGGCTTATCCCGATTTGTCTGCCATGGATTGGAGCTGCCTCCGCACATCCGGCAATGATGGTGTGCCTCTTCAGTGACTTCGACTTTTGGACAGTCGAGTGAGACTAAAAAAGCCCGCACCGTCGTTGCTTCAAGGCGTCCTCGGCTCTTTGTTGAACCGACTGGGAGGTATTACTCTCAGGTACCGTCCCGGCTGTTAACCGGGGGACGCCCACAGGCTCGTGCGACTTTGGGCAAGGCGCATATAGGACCGATTTCATGACAAAACAATGAATTTTTTTCACTCAGAAAAAAATAATTGCGCAGCCAATTCATTCACGCCTATGTTCACTATTAATGAACAATCAAAGGCATTTTCGATGGATACTTTGACGCGGATGCGGGCCTATATTGACGTGGTGGAAGCGGAAGGTTTTTCCGCTGCCGCGCGCAAAATTGGTCGTTCAAAGGCGCTTTTGTCGAAATATGTCCGTGAATTGGAAGATGAACTGGGCGCTTTGCTGCTTAACCGCACAACGCGGCAGTTTTCGCTTACCGAGGCAGGGCATACCTACTACCAGCGTGCCTCAGAATTAGTGCGCGAAATTGATACGCTGCAGGAAGTGGTGCGCGATGCCAGCGGTGACGTTAAAGGGCGAATCAAACTATCCGCGCCGCGCACTTTGGTGGACACTCGCTATGGGCAGGCGCTGGTGGATTTCGCGTTGGCCTATCCTGATGTGATGCTGGACATACGCTTGGATGATCGCTTTGTTGATTTGGTGGAAGAAGGTTTTGATTTGGCGCTGCGCATAACCCGCATGGAAGACTCTTCGCTGATCGCCAAGCGGCTTGCGCCTTTCTCGGTGGTGCTTTGCGCCTCGCCTGATTTGATACAACGGGTTGGCGCACCTCAGCGCCCGCAAGATTTATCCAAACTGCCTTGTATAGTGGATACAAACTCGCGCGGGCTTGGAAACTGGCCGTTTGTGGGGCCGGACGGCGTTGCAAGCCCTGTGAGCGTGAAAGCCCGCTTCGAAGTCAACAGTCCGTTTCCGGCCTGCCGCGCGGCGGTGGCTGGTATTGGTTTTGTCATGTTGCCAGATTTTGTGGCGGCTGATGAGCTGAAAAGTGGACGCTTGCAGCGCGTTTTGACAGACTATAAAGTGGGTTCCGGCGGCATTTACGCGGTCTATCCGCACAGGCGCTATTTACCGGCCAAGGTTCGAGTCCTGGTCGACTTTCTCTCTCAATGGTTCAAGGCGCATGAAACATTCGCAACTGAATCTACTTAATTTTGCCTGATTTTCCAGCCCTAACCTGCAATGAAAAATATTGGTCCGAAGACAAAATGATTTATCGCAAAACACTGGCTATTTGCATTGGCGCTTCGCTATGGGCAACTCCCGCCCTCGTTCATCCTCATGTGTTTGCCGAAGCGAAGTTAAAAATTACCCTTGGCGAAGATGGTATGGTCAAAAACCTAAACCATACATGGCGCTTTGACGATGTGTTTTCCGATACGGTCCTGTTCGAATTTGACAAGGATCAGGACGGCAAAATCAGTACCACTGAAGAAGCTGATATATCCAAAACCATCACGGATTCTACCGGCGATTATAATTATTTTGAAGCCGTGGATGACAATGGCAAAGAGGTAAAAATGGCGCGACCCGCAAACTTACGCGGCGCATTCGATGGCAAAATACTCGTTGTTACGTTTGATAATGCTCCCGCTGAACCAATGATCGTCAAGGGCAAGGTGTCATTCGGTATTTATGATCCTACCTTCTACACATCCATTGATTTTGTTGATGATTCTGACTTGAGCATTTTGGGGCTTAAGCCTAGTTGCAAGCCAGCGATTATCCGCCCTGATGGCGATGAGGCGATTGCGGCTAACCAATCCAAGCTGACGGATGCGTTTTTCAGCGATCCGCAGGGCACCGATGTTTCCAAGATTTTTGCCACCAGAATGGAAATCACATGCAATCAGTGACCAAGCGCATCTGTCTGGTGTTGCTGTTTCTGCTTGGTGGCGTGGTTATTGCTGCTGCAGGAAGTTCACTGGGCATTGGTAACAATGAAGTTTCGTTGCAGCCGCAGGGCATGTTTGGTGGGTTCTTTGGCTGGATCAACGGGCAACAGAAAGAGTTTTATCGCTCCATGACGGGTGCGCTGAAGGCGATGCGCGATGATGGCTCTAAGGCTTGGCTGCTGGTCGGCCTGTCGTTTGCCTATGGCATATTTCATGCTGCGGGGCCGGGTCATGGCAAGGCCGTGATCTCGTCCTACATGGTGGCAAATGAAGTGACCTTGCGTCGCGGGATTTTGCTTTCGTTTATTTCGGCGTTTTTGCAGGCAATATCTGCATTGGTTATTGTTGGGTTGGCGTTTCTGGTTCTGCGCGGCACGACTATTTCCATGGATGATGCGACCCATGCGCTGGAAGTGGCCAGTTTTGCGCTGATTACCGCGTTTGGCGCGTATTTACTGTGGACCAAGATTTTCAACACTGGCCAGAACCATGATCACCACGCTCATATTCACGATGAAAATTGTGACCATGGCCACGGGCATAATCACGAGGCGGCGGGCCATAATCACGAGGCAAAATCTGAATTTGCGTGCGATACTTGTGGTCACATTCATGCGCCCGACCCGCAGATGATTGCGCGTGAGTTTAACTGGCGAACTGCGTCTGCGGCGGTATTTGCTGTGGGGCTTCGCCCTTGCTCCGGAGCACTGATTATTCTCACATTTGCTATTCTCAACGGGCTCTATGTCGGCGGCATCATGTCTGTATTAGCGATGGCGCTCGGAACGGCGATTACCGTTTCGACATTGGCGACGCTGGCTGTTACTGCCAAAAACGTGGCAATGCGTTATACAAATACTGATGCGTCAGGCCGCATTCACCGCGCTATTGAAATATTTGGTGCCGGGCTGGTGTTCGTGTTGGGGCTGACGCTTCTACTCGCCTCGCTTGCGGGCTAGATAGCGCCCGCGCAGCCAAAAAATGATGTAAAACGACAATATAAACAGCAAAGCCGCCAGCCCGCCGAGCCATGGTGAAATCGTGCCGAGGCCGCGCACGATGATTGGCATCACCCAAAACAGCGCGCCAATGCCAAACAAAATCAGTGCAGCGGCGAGCGCGTTGCTCTTATCTTCCGGCGTCATGATGGATCACGCAAGGTGGCGAGCGTGGCGATTTGCCGGCCGTTGGCATCGAAGTTTTTCGGCGCGAGCCAAGCTTCAAGTGCGGGTTTTACGCTTGTCTTCCAATCGTCATCGGTCATGGCATACCATGCCGTATCACGGCTCAAACCTTTGATAATCATGTGCTTTTTGAAAATACCTTCGAAGTTAAAACCAAATCTCTTGGCGGCACGGTGCGATGGCTCGTTTTTATTGTTTAGCTTCCATTCAAAACGGCGGTAACCAAGGTCGTCAAATATATGACGGGCGAATAGATAAAACGCTTCGGTGGTTGCCGGTGTCTGACTGATGAGCGGTCCCCAGTAGATGTGGCCGATTTCCGTGACGCCATTGGCGGTATCAGTGCGCAAATAGGTTTGACGGCCGGCAATTTTACCGGTCTTTTTGTCAATCACGGTGAAATAGATCGGGTCTTTGCTGGCCTCGGCTTTATCCAGCCACGGTTGGAATTCTTCGCGTGTCTTTGGCGGCATCTCGCCAAGCCAGCGGAAGCGCTCCAGCGCGTCTGGCACCGTCGAGGCCTCATACAGTCCATCGCCATGCTTTGCTGCGCTCAGTGGCTCAAGGCGCACGTAGCGGCCTTCCATGGGGCTCAAATGTGGCTGTTCGCGCGGTGTCCAGTTTGAAAGGTCTTCCAAAAGTCTCTCCTCAATGTCGGGTGAGCATAATGCCAAGCCATTCAAAGCGATATGGTATTTGCGACGAGCCGACAAAAAAAGGCGGCTCTTTCGAACCGCCTTGTTAGAAGACCCAGTATGGGAGGAGCACCGGGGTATTGAATAGATGATGCGCCGAAATAGTTAACAAGCAGTTAACTATAAATAGAGCCGCAAACTAAGCCTCAATAGACGCCAAGCAGCTTTGCGGATGCGATAAGCAATACAAGTGCAAGCGCACGCAAAATGCCTATTTTTGCAAATGCACTGATTCCTAAGTACGTGCCGATTACTGCACCGATCAATACCGCCGCAATATAAAGCAACGTTTGGCTAGGAAGTGCGCTTACTGATGCGTGGTTTCCCGCAAGGCCCGCAAGTGAGTTACAAAGGATAAAAACTGAGGTGACGCCCGATGCCTTACGAACGTCGGACCAACCTGTGAAAACCAACAAGGGGGAGAGGAAAATGCCGCCGCCCGTGCCCGTTAACCCTGCTAACAGGCCGATTATCGCGCCGCTGACTATGCCCCAAGCTATTGGAATATCACCCAATCGGGGTAGCTTTGTCTCTGTTGACGGCATCAATAACCGCAATGCGGACAAGGCCAATATCACGGCAACCAGCGGTTTGTAGAAATGTCCGGGCAGCGTGATTGCGCCACCGAGATATGCCATCGGCAACGCGCCAATCAAGACGGGCCACAAGGTTCGCCAGCGAAACAATCCGGCGCGAATATAGCGAATGGATGAAAAGCTGGTGACAAGAACGTTCAGGACGAGGGCTGTTGGCCGCACGACCAATTGGTCAAGGCCAAACAATGTCATTAGCGCGATGTAGGCGGATGCGCCGCCATGTCCAACGGATGTAAACAATATGGCGCCGAGCAACAGGCCGCCAGCCAACAAAAAGTCGATTGATTGAAAAACCATCGAAAAACTCCGGATTTCTGTAAGTTTTATCACAGAAGTAGGGAGTTCGCGCCTCGCTATAACCTAGCCCTGCTTACGGCAGGGTAGGTTTCTGTCCGGCCCAAAAAGCACACACCTTGCAAACTTGCAAGGTGTATGGCCATCGTGAATATCAGGCGGATGCCTTTGCACCGGAGACTGTGGCTTCAATATGGTCAATCAGCGCATCGGGCAATTGCAGGCGACCTGCGAGCAGATCCAAATAGCCACGCTCGGCGCGGCTTTCCGGCTCTATGGCGAGGCGCGATGCGGTGTAAAGCTCGACTTTTTGCTCGTCCGTTATTGCCGCCGCGACGATTGTATCGAGATCGATTGGCGAAGAAAGCTCATTGTTTAGAAAGGCTTGGGCGTCTGCGTCCATGCCGCCGAGCGCGATGCGGTCGGTAATGCGGACGCGTTCTTCGTCATCAATATGGCCATCGGCGCGGGCGGCGGCGATCATGGCGCGCACGAGTATAAGCGCGAAGCCGCTGTCGGCTTTGGCGGTTTCAAAGCCTGAATCCGTTGGCGCAGAGATGAGTTCTGGCGTTCCGGCAGTTGTTGTGACCGGGGCATCGCCGTTTTTATAATTCTGGTAGGCCTTATAACCCATGCCGGCAATTGCAGCCAAGCCGCCGAGGCGAACCGCTGCTCCAGTGACGCCGCGACCTGTGCTGGTGCCGAGCAAAACAGCGGCAAGCGCGCCAGCCGCCAGCGGATTTTGTTTAGCTATATCAGTGGCTTGGGTCAGCTTATCGCGCACGCTGCCGGTTGTGCCCGGCACGTTCGAGCCTAGCAATTCATCCAGCATTTTCCTCGGATCAAACATAGAATAGTCCTCCATAAAATCAGTTTCGGGAGGCAGTTAAGCACGGAATGCAACAGTTTCAAGGCGCTATTTATTTTATAAATTAGCTGTCGCCAATGTGTTTTTGACCGCGCAGTTTGGAGAGGCGGACTTGCTTTTGGCGCTCGGCATAGCGGGCGCGGTCTTCGTCGGAGCGCTCCGAAATACAGTGCGGGCAGGAGATGCCTTCGACATAGTCTGGCGAACCCAGCTCGTCGGCATTGACTGGTTGACGGCAGGCGCGGCACAATATCGTCTCGCCAATGACCAGTCCGTGGCCCACTGAAACGCGCTCGTCAAAGACAAAACACTCGCCTTTCCAAAGGCTTAGCTCCGCCGGGACTTGCTCCAAATAGCCGAGGATGCCGCCTTTGAGATGGTAAACATTTTCAATGCCGAGGCCTTTGACAAAGGCGGTGGCTTTTTCGCAGCGGATGCCGCCGGTGCAATACATGGCGATTTTTTTGCCCGCCAATAAATCGCGGTTATTTTCGACCCAAGCCGGAAATTCAGTGAAGGTTTTCGTATTGGGATCAATGGCTTGGTCGAAAATGCCTACCCGCGTTTCGTAGTCGTTGCGGGTGTCGATGACCACCGTATCGGGGTCTGAAATCAGGGCGTTCCAGTCTTGCGGGGCGACGTAAGTGCCGACTGAGAGCAGGGGATCAATCTCCATTTGCCCCATTGTGACGATTTCCTTCTTCAAACGCACTTTCATGCGGTTGAAGGGCATGACTTCGGCATAGGAATATTTGATTTCGGCGCCGACGAATTCCGGCCATGAATTCAGATAGTTAACTAGATTTTGGATGGCATCTTTCGTGCCCGCAACGGTTCCGTTTATGCCCTCATGGGCAAGCAAAAGTGTGCCTTTAATGCCCTGTGAATTGCAGAGCTCAAGCAGCGGCTGTTGCAGTTCCTTGAAGCGGGTAAGCCGTGCAAAGCGATAAAGCGCTACCACTGTTATGGGCATATTTGATAGTTTTTGGTCCATCAGCGCATTAATCAAAAATTGCGAAAAATCGCAAGCGGGAAGCGGTCGGCAACCGCACGAAGATGATCCGCCGCGCGCCCAGAGTGGATACGCCGTGCGCCCAAAATGGGTGCGTGGGGCGACCGAAGTGCATATGGCGACCGTTTTGCAGGTTTCTGAAAAAATATTTTCTGAATTTTATCCACACCTCTCAAAATGGCCTTACAATCAATCCACGAAATAATGTGGAGTGGACTCATGACTATCGAA
Source organism: Phyllobacterium sp. (assembly GCA_043717855.1). Lineage (GTDB taxonomy): Bacteria > Pseudomonadota > Alphaproteobacteria > Rhizobiales > Rhizobiaceae > JANMEX01. Next base: position 3,169 of record JAYSWX010000043.1, on the reverse strand, counting down.
TTTGAAAACGCGGTCGCCGAAATTGCCGCCAAGCTGAAGATCGAAGCGGCAGCGTTTATGGCGGTGGCGATGGTGGAATCCAATGGCGTGACAGGGGCAATGGTGGATGGCAAAATGGAACCGCTGATCCGCTTTGAAGGGCATTATTTTTTCAAGCGGCTTTCCGGTTTGGAGCGGGTGAAGGGCAGGCGGGAGGGATTGGCATCGCCTGTGGCGGGGGAAGTTAAAAATCCAAAAGGGCAGGCGGCACGCTGGCACATGCTGGCGCGGGCGCGGGCTATCAACGAGGCTGCGGCGCTGGAAAGTTGCTCTTGGGGGCTGGGGCAGGTGATGGGGGCGCATTGGCGCTGGCTGGGTTTTGAAAGCGTGGCCGCGCTGGTGGCAGTGGCGCGGTCTGGCGTGACGGGGCAGCTGGATGTGATGGCGCGGTTTATTGAAAAATCCGGACTGGATTTGGCGTTGCGCAACAAGGATTGGGCGGGGTTTGCCGTTGGGTATAATGGACCGAATTTCCGGCAGGGCGGCTATGACCGGAAGCTGCGCGAGGCGTATGATAAGTATGCGCTTACGAAGGCCACGCATGTGGGTTCGGTGCTGGCGCTTGGGTCGGCGGGAGAGGATGTGATCTCGCTTCAAGTAATGCTCACTGCGGCGGGGTTTCCGGTGCTGCAATCGGGTGTGTTTGACGGGGCGACGGAAGACGCTGTTCGGGCATTTCAGCGGGCCAATGGGCTGGTTGCGGATGGGAAGGTGGGGGTGATGACGCTGGCGGCGCTGGATGGTGCGATGCCGAAGGGCGGGGTGGTGGGGTGGGTGCGGAGGTGGCTGGGTTGGTCATTATAATGGGCTTATTTGTATGCTTTACCTTAATAGCCATATGCCGATGGAAGCAGATGCTCCTGATGTTGCGTTAAATACACCAAAGCGATCTGCGTGCCTTTCATCGGAGCTGTCGTTTGCCTAATCGATTGCAATAGTTATTTACAAATATCTATCCTGCACGGGGTTACTGAACAAGTATCACTGTGATATATGATATTCCGATGTAGGCATGATTGGAAACCTTGTGGCAAGTGATAGTGATTGGAATGGAAGGGACGCGGCAGATGAAATTCGCAAGATTGCCAGCTCAATTAACATGGTCGTTTCGTATAAAAAGCACGCGATTGAGCGACTATCCGAACGCAACATTATTATGTCCGATGTATTATATGTGCTGAAGAACGGGTTTGTTTACGAGGATCCAATTCCATCGACCCGTGCAGGATATAACAAATACCAAATGGAGTGTCGGTCACCGAACAGCGGTAGCCGAGGAGTTAGAGTGATAGTCATACCAGACAAGCAAAACTGCTCACTGAAAATCATAACGGTTATGTGGGTGGACGAAAAAGAAACCAAGTCTGGTACGATAACAGGAGAAGAATATGAATAGCCATCACTACACAGAATGCGGTCTTCAGAACGTCTACATAGATGGGCTGGAAATTGTTTTGGATGATGATGGTGATGAGGTAATCACCATTCCCGCTATCAATGAACTGCACCGCGTTATTGCTATGGGAATTGTCTCACATGAGCATGGAATGAGCGGCGGTGAGTTACGATTCTTGCGTACCGAAATGGGATATACTCAGGCGGAATTGTCGATACTTGTTCATCATGACAAGCAGTCCATCGGGCGGTGGGAGCGCAGTGAATTTGAAATCGACAGTTCGGCGGAGGCTATAATCCGGCGTTTGGCGATTGAGAAGCTGTTACTCAATATCGATTCAGGGATAGATGAGCTCTCGCGACGCAGCGTGCCATCCGTTAAGACGCAGCCCATTAATATTAAGAAGGCAGATGGAGCGTATGAGCTATTAGCGGCTTGAGTTGTGTGCGTTGCACAAAGCCCCTCTCCGTCACGGGCTTTGACCGTGCCACCTCTCCCGCAAGGCGGGCGAGGTTAAACCACGGGCGCTTTTAACCGCTACCGCCTTGCGGGAGCGGAGTCGGCAAAGCCGACGGTGAGGGCGTTTTGCGGGCTGTTTTGCTTATGATTGCGCTTGCAAAACTATCGAATGAAATATTTTTGTTTACATAAGTTAATACTTACGTAAATGCGGTTATGCGGTCATCCATTCAACAGCCGAAACTTATAGCGGCTGTTCAAGTAGGCATACTCTTCCTCGGTGGTGTCAACATTCTGAAAATAAACCTCTTTAAGTCCTGGCATTTTTTCTAGTTTGAGGATTACGTCGACAGCCTTTAGGCGTGATGGACTTTCGCGACCCATGCTGCCGATTTCGAGAGCTTCAAGGCTTGGATGTCCAATGAGCAAATCAAGATCATCAGCGGCAAATCCGTTTGCCCAAATGTCGATGTAGCGCAGTTGTGGCATTTGGCTGATGTATTTCAGGCCAGTGGTTGAAAGCTGTGTTGCTGGCAATCGGATGTCCGTAATTGAGGTGGACTTGGCTAGAATTTTGGCCAATTCATCTGTGAATAGTATGGCCTCGAAATCCACCTCGCGAAGGCTTGGCATTGCTTGAATGTTATCAAGTGCCCGCACACCTATTTCTGAACAATGAGCGCAGAGTTTTTGTAACTTTGGTAGTTTTGAAATTTCGATAAAATCAGCGCTTTTAAGCGTGTAATAGGTGCGGAAAAAATCAACATCCTTTGCTTTGTTAAAGTCGCGTAATCGACCAGCCCCTGCAAAATCATGAAAATACACCTCTTCTAACCCGCGAATTTGCATTAGCACACTAAGTGCAGGGCGCGTTACACGACTGGCGACGTGAAGATTGCGGATCTTTTCCACAGTTCCGATCTCTGCCGCAACTTTCTTATCAATCAATCTTAAGTCACGAAATTCGACAGTATCAAATCGCGCACAGTTAAATATTTTGGCAATTTCACGAGTGGAAAATGGGCCGCTAAGCGTGATGTTCTCACCCTCTACTTTTACCTTAGGAAGAATTGTAACTTTTTGTTTTTTCTTGCCCCATTTCGTGCGTCGCCATATTGCCATGCTTGCTTCCTTTTGCAGTTCCCACTTCTAAGTTGCACACGTCATGTAAATTGAGTCTGAATGCAAGCGCGAGGTGTCACACATTTCTTCTTACTCGGCCACCGGGCCGAGTATCCAGTCGGCTCGATTTACGCGATTGCGCCGGTTGGGTTT
>JAYSWX010000042.1:0-13154 GCA_043717855.1 Phyllobacterium sp. | reverse complement strand
TCCAAAATTAGAATTTTCGCTCCCGAAGCGGCAAGACCTGAGGCAACAGTCGCGCCGCCCATGCCGGACCCGATGATAACGATGTCTGGGTATGTACTCATATCAGCCTCTTGCGACCCACCAACTGGTACGCGCTCCGATGTGCATGTTTAAGGTCTTGGTCTCGGTGTAATCTTCAACCGCATGGTGGCCAAGCTCGCGGCCCAGACCGGATTGTCGGTAACCGCCAAACGGCAGCTCGGGTGAGCCATCCATGAATGTATTGACCCAAATTGTGCCAGCCCGCACTTGGCGGCTGACACTCAAACAGGTGTTGGTATCGCTGCTCCAGATGCCTGCCGACAGACCATATTCAGTCGAGTTGGCAATGCTGACCGCTTCCTCTTTGGTCTCAAATGTCAGCACAGAAAGCACCGGACCGAACACTTCCTCGCGGGCAACCGCCATGTCCGGTGTTACACCGGAGATAATGGTCGGCGCGAGATACTGTCCCGCGCCAAATTCCAGTGCTTCGCCGCCATAAGAAACATGCGCACCTTCATTGGCGGCATTGGACAGATATCCTTCAATCTTAGACATATGCTGCGCCGTGATAATCGCGCCCACTTGCGTCTTGTTATCCAGCGGGTCGCCGACAATGACCTTTGCAGAAAGCGCGGCAATTTTAGCGGTCACGTCCTTTTCAATATCCTTATGCAGGATTAGCCGCGAACCAGCGTTGCAACATTCGCCAGCATTAAAGAAGGCGCCAAAAACTGCGGCGTCAACAAAGGCGTCCAAATCGGCATCTGGGAACACGATTTGCGGGTTCTTGCCACCCAATTCCAGCGATACTTTTTTCAGTGTTGTGGCTGCTGTTGCCATCGCTAGCTTGCCAACCCCTGTTGAGCCTGTGAAAGTGACCATATCGACATCCGGATGGCTGGTCATCGGTGCGCCGACCTCCACGCCCGTGCCAACCAGAATGTTGACGACGCCCGCAGGTACGCCTGCCTCCAGTAATATTTCGCCGAGTATAAGCGTTGAACCTGATGTGAGTTCCGACGGCTTGACCACCGCTGTGCATCCAGCGGCAAGCGCAAAGGGTAGCTTCTGCGCGACGATCAAAAACGGGAAATTCCACGGTGTAATAATCGACACAACGCCGATTGCCTCGCGCAGCACGACGCCCAGCGTTCCCTCGCCCAGCGTATTGTAGCTTTCGCCGTGAAGCGTGCGGGCAAGCGCTGCGGCATAGCGCCAAATATCCACCGCGCCGCCTATCTCACCGCGACATTGGCTGATCGGTTTGCCGGCTTCAACGGCATCAAGATAGGCGATTTCTTCTAAGCGGGCGGCGATGAGATCGGCACATTTGAGCAAAATGTTAGAGCGTTCCGCACCAGTCATTTTAGGCCAGGGTCCAACATCAAAAGCATGGCGCGCCACAGAAATTGCCCTCTCGGTATCGGTCTTATTGGCAGCATGATAGCGGCTGACAACGACCCCGTGCCCCGGCGCGACACGCTCAATCATAGCGCCGGACGTGCCTTCAACCCATTTGCCATCAATCAGCATTTTGAAGTCGCGCGATTTAATATCCGTGATATTTTTCGGGCGTATGTGAACCGTCATTACCATTCTCCTTTGAAGGTTGGCTGGCGCTTTTCGGCGAACGCCGCGACACCTTCTTTCATATCACCTGTTTTTGCTGCAAGGATCGAGCCCAGAGCCTCGACCGCCGCGCCTCTGTCCTCACCGCTTGAAATGGCGATCATTAGTTTTGAAATTTCCAGCGCCGCCGGACCGCGTAACGCGATTTTGGTAGCAAGTTTTTTTGCAGCGCTTAACGCTTCGCCATTTTCCACGACTTGGTCCACCAGTCCAAGTGTCAGCGCATCAGCGGCAGAGAACATTTCACCTCCCAGCACCATGCGCCGCACTACTTGTGCACCAAAACGCATTACCAAACGTTGCGTGCCCGACCATCCAGGCACTATGCCAAGACTTGTCTCCGGCAGGCCAATTTTTATGTCACTTTCGGCAATACGAATGTCCGCTGCCGCCGCAAGCTCCATCCCGCCGCCAAGCGCGTGGCCATTCAGCGCCGCTATAACGGGCATCCTGAGCGTCGCCAGCCTCTCAAAAACGCGGTGGCCAAAGCGCACCCACGCATGGCCAAACTCCTGCGGTGTCATCGCACCCCATACCTTGATATCGCCGCCCGCACAAAAAGCTTTGCCCGTGCCGGTGAGGATCGCTACGCGCACATCCCCATTGGCCTCAATGTCATCGCAAGCGCTACCAAGCGCTTTGAGCATCTCGATATCGAAGGCATTCAGCTTGTCCGGTCGCACGATGGTGATAATCGCAATCGCGCCCTCAAAAGAAACTTCAATGCGCGGGTCAGTCATTGGCTTTTCCGATCAGACTTAGCTTTGCCTTCTGTGGCAGTTTAAGATCAATCAACGCGTCGACAAACAGCGCAGCGTCCATCACCTTTAAATCGTCGGCGAGGAGGAGCGGAAATTCGCACTGGTCAAGAATAGCGCTTTGTAAATCAATTCCCGGCGCAATTTCGGTTAACATCATCCCCTTATTTGTGAGGCGCAAAACACAACGCTCAGTGACGTAAGTAATATCTTGACCTTGCATCACTGCGCGGGGACCAGAGAAGGTGACATGGTCAACCTCATTGACCAGCTTCTTCAGCTTACCTTCCTTTTCGATATTAATTCTACCATCCGAAACAGACATTTTAGCCCCGGCGTTAAACATGCCGGAAAAGACAATTTTCTTCGCTCTTGCCGTAATATCAACAAAGCCGCCCGCGCCTGCCGTCACATGGGGGCGGATCGCCAGCTTGGAAACATTGACCGAGCCATCGCGGCCTATTTCCAAGAATGATAACAGGGAAGCATCGAAACCGCCGCCTTGAAAATAAGTGAATTGATAGGGCGAAGGCATGTAACCATCAGCGTTGGAGGAGCACCCAAAGGCAAAATCGAGCAGCGGTACGCCGCCGACCGCGCCCTGCTCAATCACCCACGTCACCGCACCGTGCAAGCCCTCTTCGAGCAATATGCGCGGCACGTTGGCGGAAATCCCAAAGCCCAAATTCACGCAGCTTCCGGCTTGAAGTTCCATTGCCACACGCCGTGCAATAATCTTTTGAATGCCAAATTCCGGCACTTCAAATGCGTCCATCGGACGGGCAATCTCGCCGGAAATTGCCGGATCATAGGCGGTCTGCGTGGTTTGCTTCTGGTCGGGATCAACCACAATGTAATCCACCAACATGCCTGGCACGCGCACATCATGTGGCCTTAGGCTACCGGATTTGGTGATGCGTTTCACCTGCGCAATGACAATGCCGCCATTGTTGCGCGCCGCGAGCGCCTGATCCAAACCACCCAAATAAGCGCCCTCGTGCTCATACGTAAGGTTACCGTTTTCATCCGCAGTCGTGGCACGGATAATCGCAACTTGCGGGATGATTGCCTTGAAATAGAGATAGTCATCACCCTCAAAAATGATCCTTTTTACCAGCGGCTCACGGCTCGCCAATTCGTTCATCGCGCAGCCTTGGCGCGTGGGGTCAACGAATGTATCCAGTCCAATTTTGGTAATCACGCCTGGCCGTTTTGCAGCCGCTTCGCGATGCATATCGAACAATATTCCAGAAGGCACGTTATAGGCCGGAATTTCATTGCCGGTGACCATTTTCCAAATCAGCGGCGGCTCGGCCGTCGATGGACCGGAAGGATAAGACCCGCCGATAATCTTGGCGAGCAGACCCTTTTTAGCAATATGATCGACGCCTTTAATGCCACTCATATCGCCGGCGGCAATCGGGTGCAGCGTGGTGATATGCTGCGGATGGCCGGTCGCCTCAAAGCATTCGCCTATGGCTTTTAGCACAAGATCGGGACAACCCAGACCACTTGAGGATGATACAGAGACTATTGCCCCGTCGGGTATAAGTTTTGCTGCCTCCAGCGCAGTGATGTGTTTGTTCATGAGTTCATCTCTTTTTGACCCGGCTCGCCGCAGCTTTCGCGGCGCACGAGACGAGCTGATGTTACCATCGCTTCGTTTTCGGCGTTCCCGGAATTGATCTTTTTCAAAAGTAACTGCGCAGTGCGCCGGCCCATTCCTTGCGGGTCCACAGATATGGTCGTCAGTGCAGGCACCGCCGTTTGCGCTTCAATCACATCGTCGAACCCGACAACCGCAAAGTCCTTGCCCGGCTCCAAGCGCAACGCACGAAGTCCGTCACAAACACCAAATGCCACCGCATCATTCAAACAGACAGCGGCAGTTGGGCGCTCGCTGCTGGCCAAAGCACGCTGAATCGCAGAAATTCCGCCTGCGCGTGATGGCGCGGACGTGACGATGGCGTCGTTGTTCACAGCAAATCCTGCGCCCGCCATTGTGCGTTTGAACTCCGCAACACGCTCTATGAAGACGCCGGTATCAGCATAACCTCCCAAAAAGACAATACGCGTATGAACAAGTCCCAAGAGGTAGCTAGTCGCCTGAAATATGCCGGACTTATTGTCCGACAGCACAGTCGAAACCTTTGCGCCCGGCACATCGCGAACAGCGACCACGATTGGAATGTCGCTGCTGGCAAGTACGCTAAGGTCCGACGCCTGCGTACCACGCGCTGGCGAAATAATGAGACCGGAAATGCCATGTTCGCGCATGGACGAAATTAATTCTTGCTGGCGGTCAAGGTTCTCAGCGGAGTTCGACAGGAACTGCACATAGCCGGCAGACTGAACCACGGAATCAATGCCGACGGCCAATTCCGCAAAAAAACTATTAGTCAAATCATTGACGATGACGCCAATGATTTTCGAATTTGAGTTAGACTGGCGCAAACTTGCCGCGCCACGATTATAAACATAACCGAGATCGCGGATCGCCGTCATGACGCGTGCACGGGTTTCATCCTTAACCACATGATTGCCCTGCAAAACCAAAGACACAGTTGATTTCGAAACGCCGGATGCGTTTGCGATATCAATAACTGTAACGTGCTTGGTCAAGGGCAAATTTCCATCATGTTCCTTCTGTAGTAAAAGAAATATTGGAACGTTCCAAACTAGTCAATAGACATTTCAATTTTATGTGCCAGAAATCCACCTTCTGACGGTCAGCTATCGTAAAATTACCGTTTGTAAGGTCAAATTGTCTATGATCGGCTTGTTGATTGTGATTGCAGCCAATCTCAGTTTCCCCATCAAGATTGTTTTATGGCCATTGATTTTTGGAACGTTCCATTTTATGGAGATCAAAATCAAAGCGAGCACCTATCATGGCCCTACAGATTTCACTTCCAGCAGCAGGCGCAGCTTGCCAGCCTTACACGCTTATCGGTAAGCCTATTGAGCGCCCGTCCACTGTTCCGGTGTTTAATCGTGTTGCCTATGCCGCCGCTCATGTGGTGTCTGACCCCACCCGTGAGATGACGCTAGGCGGGCGGCCTGCGGTGGATTGGGATGCAACACTGGCCTTTCGACATCACTTATGGAGTCTGGGTTTCAAGATTGCAGAGGCCATGGATACATCGCAGCGTGGCATGGGCTTGGATTGGCAAGGTGCGGCCGAATTGATTGAGCGTTCGCTTGCCGAGGCTAAAACTGTACCCGGCGCGGACTTAGCGTGCGGCGCGGGCACCGATCATTTGACGGCCGATATCACAACGGAAATTGACGATGTCATCGCCGCGTACGAAACGCAGCTTGGGCACGTGGAAAAGTGCGGCGGACGGGCGATTATGATGGCCAGCCGCGCACTGGCAAAAATTGCCACCTCCAGCGATGACTACGTTTATGTCTATTCGAAAATTTTATCCCAAGCCAAGGACAAAGTCGTGCTTCATTGGCTTGGTGACATGTTCGATGCGCAGTTGGCGGGCTACTGGGGTGCGAGCACCTTCGAGGAAGCGCTGGATACTGTCATCGAAATCATAACCGGGAACGCCTCAAAAATTGAAGGCATCAAAATCTCGCTGCTTGAACATTCGAAAGAAATTGCATTGCGTAACCGCCTGCCGGAAGGCGTGCTGTGCTTTACGGGTGATGATTTTAACTATGCCGATCTGATCGAGGGTGACGGCATTCGCCATAGCCACGCACTGCTCGGCATTTTTGATGCTGTTGCACCCTCAGCCTCGCTGGCGCTCAGTGCATTGGCGCACAATGATGTTGCCACATTCCGCTCTGTTATCGCCCCGACAGTGCCATTGTCGCGTAAGATTTTTGAAGCGCCGACGCAAAACTACAAGGCCGGCGTGGTATTTCTGGCATGGCTTAACGGGCATCAATCACACTTTACCATGCTCGGGGGAATGCAGTCCTCGCGCATCATCAATCATTATGCCGAAGTCTTCAAACTGGCCGACCAAGCCAACGTTTTGGATAATCCGGAATTAGCCGTTATGCGCATGAAATCGCTATTGGTCACCAGCGGGCTTTAGAGCGAAATGAATTTTGATAGATTCAAAATTCAAGCTCTAAGTCTTTGTTTTGTCGCACTATCCTTAACCGCTTGATGTTCCATCAAGCTTGGAAGTGCTCTAAGTCTTTGTTTTGTCGCGCTATCTTAACCGCTTGTTGTTCCATCAAGCTGGGAAGCGCTCTAAGGCGCGTCATAATCGCACTTAATTTTGTTCGGTCACCGCCCGTGACGAGACGCCAAATTCGAACGGCGTCACTTCCGTCCTGTCCCGCAGCTTTAGATAAGGATCGTTGGGTAAAAGCTGCTGCGCCCCGGCGTCAATGTCATCCAGCGACAGGTCCGGCGCGGCGGTAATTTTGGCCTCGAGTGCGGCAAATGCGGTTTGCGCCTGTTGTGAATTATCCGGCCCGCGCTCAAAATTATCGCCATTCATCTGGTTGCCGGCTGGCAGATTGAACGTACACCCTTGCCCGCAGCCTTGCGGCTTTTTCACCTTAACCCATTTGTGCGCGCCGGCCACCACACCGGCATACATGATCTTGGCCTTCAAATCATTGATGCCTAGCGAGCGCAGCATATCGTAAAACAGCCGGTGCGTATTTTTCCAGCTTTCGGTTTCACGGGCGCAAAAATTATCATGGATAACAGCCGCCGCCAGATAGCTGCCATCATAAGGCTTACCAATGATGCCTTGCGCAAATTTAGGGATCGAAGCGCCATCGGTTTTAAGGCCGGGCTGCACAGACCATGTCTTTTTAACGCCGTTGATAATTTGCGTAAATTTCAGCCCGCCATTGCCGACATTGCACTCCCCCTTCGCCTCGCAGCCCTTGGCGTTAAGCACCAGCCGACCGGAAAAATAGCCAAAGGTCTGATTAACAGACACCACCTTGATACCGCCCGGATCGCTGGGGCTGGCACTCTTCGGTTTTGCCGCCTTTTCGGGCGAGGGGGCACTATGCTTTTTTAACGCAGCGCCAGAATTATCCAGCGCGCCATTGGCAGCAAAAGCCACGCCGCACGAAAGCGCAATGCCAATAGCCAAGCCAAAAACAGCAGTAATCCCGGCAAAATATTTCATAGCATCTCTTCTTGGTTGGGCGGGTTCATGTTGGTTGATTCTCACAGTGATTTCAAGACAGGCGGCAACCGGCGCCAAGACACGAACATCCCGCGCCCCACAGGTGCGAACCCCGCAGCCTCGCCGACACCGCCTCCCAAAGCGACAAAGCTTTAACCGCTCCCGCCTTGGCGGACGAGGCAGTCGGCAAAGCCGACAGAGAGGGCAATCTCACCCCAGCGGCATCTCAATCGTTTTCATAATCCGGTCAGTCTCGCTCAAAATCTTGATGATCTTTTGATAGTGACGCACATCATCAAACGAGAGCGCCCGCCCCTTGCGGTCTTTCAGCCATTTTTGTGCGGGCTGATAGCCGCCGATGTAGAAGTTCCACGCAATCAGCGGCACATCTTCAAAATATTGGGTCTCATTGATAAACACACTGCCCGTCTCGCCGCCCTGCTTAAACTCCACTTTGCCAACAACGCTATCGCCCGCGCCATCAAATTTGAATGGCGCAGGGCCAATGGCGGCGTCTTCCATCAGGTGCAGGCGGCGCAGCGCTGTTCCCTTCTTGGAAACATCCCAGAAAATCTCGGGACTTGGCGGATAAGGCACGCGCGGAAAATCAATCTTCAAAAACTCACGATAAGTTTCGCGGTAGTGCGGGCAATGCAGCACGCCATAAATATAGTCGAAGATCGCCACTTCGTCCGGACGCGCTCCAATCTCCCCACTTGCGGGGGAGATGTCGGCGGAGCCGACAGAGGGGGGCGCGCCGCCCACACTGCTGCCCATCGCCGCCTCTTCAATGGCCTTGCGAATTTTCGGGTCCATATTGACACGGCGCGTTTGGTCGAGGTCTAGTTCGTCAGGATATAGATACAGCGGTAAATTCATGGCATTCGAGCCCGTTGTACCAGATAGGAAGATTGCTTCGGTCATTGACGAAGTGACAAAGGCGTGTCCAAACTTTGCGTCTTTGAAAGCCTTTGAAACCAGCAGTCCTAAATTATTTTTGTTCCGAAACTGTGACATCCCCGCGTGGCGCCAGCGCCACAAAATATTCCTGTCAAAATAGGTGAAACGAAAATCAAAAGGGCGGTAGGCTAGCCGTACGACGTCCTCATCGCGAAATTCAAATCCGCTTCGAGATGTAATAATCCATTTCGCGTAGTTTTTTCCCAAGTTGAACTTCGCGTTTATGGCAGCAACGTCAGTAGTTTGTTGCTTTAAGAATTGTATGTTCTGCTTCACCATGGTTGGTGTGTCGCAAATAGCGAAATCATCTCCCATTGTAACGATTCCGCTAGACTTAATGTTGAAAAATTCTCCTAAGGAAATGCCATTCATATACATCTCCTCTCCATCAAATGCTTTCGGTACAAAAAAGAATTGAGGCGACTGGGGTGTCAACTGCGTATTTGCCGACGTGGCTATAGTTCCGGCCCACAGCTGATTGTACTTTTCTTCGCGTGAGCCCCATAGTTCGCCAAAAGTAAGTTCAGCAAGTTGGACTTTTCTATTTTTATTTTTCTTTTTCGCTGCAATTATTAGCGACACACCCTGCTGAATATCGAATACATTTTCGTTAGCTAGAATTCCGGGGACTTGCTCTGCTTTCTTTCCGCTTCCGTGAAGATCGATAATCCAGACCTTGTCGAACGTTGAAAGGAGGTGCCAACGCATGCCACGGAATGTAGGATTGTCGATGTATCCATGGTTACTTATGAAGGCGAGTACCCCCTCTCCATTTTTTTCAATCAGGTGTTCTGCAAAACGGATGAACTTAACATAATCATCTTGAAGCCAATGTTTGCGTTCGCCAAAATGCTTTCCGTCAACATATTTGTACTCTTCGACGAGACCTTTGATCCATTCACCATTATTTTGCGAGACACCCGAATAAGGCGGGTTGCCAATCACACACATAATCGGCATGTCGCGCTTCACGGTGTTGGCCTGTTTGGCCTCATTGGAAAGCCACTGCGCAAACGGCAAAGTCTGGTTGGCTTTGTCGCCCTCTTCAAGTGAGTTTGTGAGATAAACGCCAAGGCGCGGCGGGGTTGCCGTTGGTTTATAGCCCATGTCTTTGAGCATCATATCCAGCTTCATGTGGCACATGGCATAAGAGGCCATAAGCAACTCAAACCCGTGCAAGCGGGGGATAAGCTCTTTCTCGACATAAGATGACCATTGGCCCGGCGCGACGCCTTGAATTTTCGGCGCGATTTGCTTGATGACCTCGGCCAAGAATGTGCCCGTGCCAGCGGCGGGATCAAGGATTTGCACGCGGTGCATTTCCTTTTTTATGACCTCAGGATTGCCCTTTTTGTCCTTCTGCCCTGTCTCCCAGTCCACGGTGATTTTCGACGTGTCGGCCAACCCGTCAGCAAGACCGAACTCACTTTTCAACACATCATCCACTGCGCGGACAATGAAATTCACCACAGGTTCCGGTGTGTACCAAACCCCGCGCGCCTTGCGCTTGGCGGGGTTATACTGCGCAAGGAACGTTTCGTAGAAATGGATAAACGGATCATTGCGCTGCGTGAACTTGCCAAAATCTTGGAACAGCTTTTGCAGGTCTGTGGCCTGGAAAATTTCCGCCAACTCGTCAATCGTGCGGCGGATGCCTTCGTCCAAATTGGGGCCAGCGACATAGGTAAACAGATTGCGCAAAAACGGATTGGATTTTGGCAAGAGTTGCAGCGCTTCTTCGCGCGAGAATGTCTTTAAGGTCTCGTCATGCAGCCTTGCTGCGAACATGCCGTAGGCAATGGTCTCCGCATAAATATCCGAAAACTCTTCTAGCCCTAAATCATGGATAAGCTGATCTTTGAAGGCTTTGAATTGGCCTGCCAGTTCAGACGATAAATCTGTGTCTTCCTTCAGCGTGTTGAACAAAATATCTTTGATCAGCACCGCCTTGCCCGCCATCATTCGGGCCAGCATTTCAGCGCTGGTAATGGTTTGCAGTCGATCCGTTGCAAAGTCGCGCAACTGGTTGGCAAGCACGGCAAATTGGTCTGGCTTGGGCTGAATGCCCATTAGATAATCGGCGATAGAAATTTCACGGGCGAGCTCGCCATCTTTATAAAAACGGAAATCCAAACCATTGGTGTAAATGAGGTTTGGGAGCCCTTTTACATAACGCTCATGTTGCTCTTTGTTGAAATCCTTCATTCCCTTAGGATTGATATCAAGGCCAATGTCTTTGGCCTCGCAGTGGCCGACAGTTAATTCTGCGCCCTTGCCAACCTTGCGCAAGAACACAAAATCCGGTCGCCCTACTTTAACGCCGCGGGGTTCGTTGACTGCGGTGACGTCATCATTGATGGAACAAAACAGCCTTTCCAGCGCTGGCCTATAGGCATGCTCTTGGGCAACACCAGTTGCATGAACACGTTGTACGTCAGCCAAATATTCCGCGATGTTCATAGTCTTCCCCGATTCACAATCCAACTATGGCGGTTGCAAGCATGAGGTGCAAGGGGTGGGCAGATAGTGAAGCTCTCTTTACAGATTTACGATATGTCACCGCCACATCGGTAAATTTCCCCAGTCCTGAGGGAACCCCATCGCAGTTGGATTTGCCAACGGGCAGGAATTCATCAACTCAACAATTTGCTGGCGCCACTGCGTTCCGGGAGCGACGATACCCATCAGATAGCCTAACACCGCCAAGGTATTATAGACCCGGCCAGCTACGATTGGATTCATAGCAAGCTTAAGACTGACCGGCGACATTGGGACAATCATTTTAACCGTAACTTGTTTGTTCCAAAGCCGCCCGTGATGAGCACAAATATTGCGAACATAAGACAGGTGATGCGTTAGTGAGAGCAATATTTTTTCATCAAGTCCATAAGGCTTTGCAATCGCCTGACGATCTGGACGGTGCTTCAAGTTACTTAGCCACATAGATAGTTGCCCAAGAGACATAATCTCAGCGGTCATCCAAATGGGTGGGTCCGTGGGCTCATCATACTTTGCTAAATAGTGGGCAATGAAGGTATCCTTGGAGTTATCGATGTCTTTGTCGAGGCGAAGCATCGCTTCGACAAATCTATGCGACGAGCTATACAAAGCCGGATCAAGGTATCCATGCGGGCCATACTTCATTGCTAAATGATGCGCCCATGCACCGCGTAAAGAGACCTCTACCCGCTCGACGGCATCCATAACAAGCAACCGAAGCTTTCGGTCGAATATATAAAGTGCAAGTACATCATTAAAACTCGTGCCTGCTCTAAACTGATGACCGCCAGCAACTGGAGCACTATCTTCAAACGGAAGCCAGTATGCCCGAAGTCGATAATAACTGATATGTTGGAGGCAGTGTGTGGCATAGGCACGATCAGGCACGGCCATGCCGCGTACTTCAATCATTGCAATTTGGTCAGCGATAGCAAGCGGCGGCTTCGTAAATTTCATAACGTCTTATAGACTGATTCTTGCGCCACAAAAAAGAAAAACCCGCCGGGGTGCGCAGTTCAAAGCCGAAACTTTGTCCGAGGCGTGGCGGGTGTTATTAAGTGAAATTATATTCCATTATCATCGAGAAAGCAAGTGCTCATCAAAAAGAAATGGCGGAGAGGGAGGGATTTGAACCCCCGATGAGGTTGCCCCCATGCCGCATTTCGAGTGCGGTGCATTCGACCACTCTGCCACCTCTCCGCGGTCGAGTACGCTGGTCAACGTGGCTGCGTGTTACACGCCCATCCGACGCGATGCAAGCGCGTGTGCGGGCTGATGCGCGGGGCTTGCATGGACGCTCGCGCGGACAACGCGCGAACCTTGCGCGCGCCTACAGCCAGCGCTTCCAGCGGAAGAACATGTAAGGCAGCACGGCGCAGATGATCATCAGGGCGATGGCCATCGGGTAGCCCCATTCCCAGGCCAGCTCCGGCATGTTCTTGAAATTCATGCCGTAGATCGAGGCGATCAACGTTGGCGGCATCAGCACGACTGACACGACCGAGAACAGCTTGATGATCTTGTTCTGCTCGATGCTGACAAGGCCCAGCGTCGCATCCAGCATGAATTGCAGCTTGCTCGACAGGAAGGTCGCGTGCTCCTCGATGGCCTGCACATCGCGCACCGCGCCGCGCCATTCGGCGGCAAAGCCCGCGCCCTGCTTGGCCGGGCGGTTCTGGTACTGCGCCGAGAGGAACAGCAGCACGCGCTCCACCGAGACCATGCTCTCGCGCACATTCGAGATCACATGCTCGTTCTGGCCGATGGATTTGATGATCGCCTTGTAGGCGCCGTCGCGCTCCACCTCGGAGCCGCGCGCATCGAACACGCTGCGTGAGACACTGTCGATCTTGTCGCCGACGCCGCGCAGCACTTCGGCGGCCCGGTCGACCACGGCCTCGATCAAGCCGTCGAGCACCGCCTCGGGCTGGTGGCCGCTGCCGCCCATCTTGACGGCGCGGTTCTGGAAAATCGTGAACGCGCCCGGCTCGTCATAGCGCACGGTGACCAGCGCCTTGTCGGTGAGGATGAAGGTGACATCGGCGAGACGCGGCACGTCGGTTTCCGAGTGGCAGATGACACGCGCCGTCATGTAGCGCGCGCCCCCCTCGGTGTAAATCAGCTCGGACGGCTCCAGATCGCGCATCTCCTCGCGCGTCGGGATGCT
>JAYSWX010000041.1:0-32834 GCA_043717855.1 Phyllobacterium sp. | reverse complement strand
GTCTTGCCGTGGACAAGGAAGATTTCGCAGGCGCGATGATGGAACTTTCGAAGTTGCGCGCGCCTGTGGATGCTTTCCTTGAAGGCGTGCAGGTCAATGATCCGGATTTAACCGTAAAGGCCAACCGTCTGGCGCTGCTTAACGACATGAAAAAGGCGACCTTGCGGGTCGCCGATTTCTCGAAAATTGTAGGCTAATCAATTACATAGGCTGTGTGTCATTGTTCGGGGCCGGTGCGGAAGTTGGTGCAACAGGTGCTACAGGTGCAGGTGCGACAGGCGCGGGCGTCACTGGAGCCGGAGTAACCGGTGTGGCCGCTGTCGCAGGAGGCGTAGGCGTTGTTGGCGCGGTCGGCTTGGCTGCCGCATCTGGCTTTGCCGCTGCCGTTTGCTTCGGCGCTTCCGGTGTGCCGTCATCGACACTCGGGCGCATGATTATGGGCATATGTGTTGGCATACCATAACTATCCACCAGCGCGGCATTGCCATCATTCGAGGCTTCTTCAACCACAGGCTCATCTGTGCCGCAGGCATTATCGGCGCACGGGTCAGGATCGCCAATGTAAATAATAGAACTGATTTCAGATTTAGGCGTGTCACCCAGCACTTGCACAGAGCTGGCCAGCGCCGAAGTTGAGAACAGGCCGCCAACCAAAAGGCCAAGCGCTAACGTCTTAAAATGGTTCATAAGGCTCTCCCGCCTATTTAACTGTCGAGGCACATTAGCAAAGATATGTTGCAGTCCGTTTGAAATGGTCGATACAATTTTAACGAAATCCGCACCTTTGCTTGCCGCGCCGCTGCGGGCGTTGTAGGTCATTTTTACTGGTCGAGATTGATACGGAAACGATACGCAATTGATACGTAAAGCGGACGAAGATGGTGTGAACGCCGCACGGGCCCTGCTCGAAGCGGGGCAGCTTGTCGCCGTGCCGACTGAGACAGTTTACGGACTGGCAGCGGACGCCACCAACGGTTTGGCGGTTGCCAAAATTTACGAGACCAAGGGCCGCCCGTCGTTCAACCCGCTCATATGCCATGTGTCTGATATGGCGATGGCGCGGACGATTGCCGTGTTTGATGCAGTGAGCCAAAAGTTGGCGGATGCGTTTTGGCCCGGCCCTCTGACGCTGGTGTTGCCGCTGGCGGCGGAGTCCAAAATTGCCTCGCTGGTAACGGCGGGCCTTTCCACCATCGGGGTACGGATGCCACAAGGCCCGACGCGCGAACTCATCGCGCAACTGGGCAGGCCGCTTGCCGCGCCCAGCGCAAACTCCTCCGGCAAGATTAGCGCGACTTCGGCGCAGGCCGTGAATGCTGATTTGGGCGGCAAGATTGAGCTGATTTTGGATGGCGGGGCGTCGCCCGTCGGTGTCGAATCCACCATCATCAAAGTTGAGGGTGGCACGGTGACGATGCTGCGCCCGGGCGGCATTGCGGCAGAGCAAATTGAGGCCATGCTCGGGTTTGCACTGGAGCGGGCGGACCAGCGGGCGGCGATTGAAGCGCCGGGAATGCTGGCCTCGCACTATGCGCCGCGCGCCAAAGTGCGGCTGGATGCGGTGCGCATTTTGCCGGGCGAGGCGCTGCTGGCATTCGGCCCGCGACGATTTTGCGGCGTTGAAAACGCTAAGGTAGTGCTTAACTTGTCTGCCACTGGCGATGTGAACGAAGCGGCGGCGAACCTGTTTGATTATTTGAACCGACTGGACAAAAGCGGCGCGAGCATGATTGCGGTGGAGCCGATTACCATGAGCGGCCTAGGCGAAGCGATAAATGACCGGTTGATGCGCGCCGCCGCGCCGAGAGACGTGAATTGGGATGCGATATGAGCCTTAATCAAGATTTGCTCGAACAGTTTTGCGCCATTGTCGGCGCGGGCAATGCGCTGGTGGCCCCCCAAGACATCGCGCCGCATTTGACGGAAAATCGCGACCTATATCATGGGCTGTCATCGCTGGTCTTGAAGCCGAAGACTGTGAATGAAGTGGCGGCGATTATGAAGCTTGCTAGCGAAACGGGCACGCCGATTGTGCCGCAGGGCGGCAACACGGGTTTGGTCGGCGCGCAAACGCCGGACCGCACCAATACGGCGGTAATACTCTCGTTGGCGCGCATGAACCAAATCCGCGATGTGGACGCGACTGGCAATACCATGGTGGTTGAAGCGGGCGTGGTGCTGAAAACCATTCAGGATACGGCGGACAAGATTGATCGGCTGTTTCCGCTTTCACTCGGGTCCGAGGGCTCCTGCATGATTGGCGGCAATCTTTCGTCCAATGCCGGAGGCACGGCGGTGCTGGCTTACGGCAACACGCGCGAGCTATGTCTTGGCCTCGAAGTGGTGCTGCCGACGGGCGAAATCATGCACGGG
This sequence comes from Phyllobacterium sp., assembly GCA_043717855.1. Lineage (GTDB taxonomy): Bacteria > Pseudomonadota > Alphaproteobacteria > Rhizobiales > Rhizobiaceae > JANMEX01. The sequence goes on along the minus strand of JAYSWX010000041.1, from coordinate 30,461 downwards.
CTAAAGCGTCTCGCCAAGGATAATACCGGCTATGACATGCGCGATCTGTTCATTGGCGCGGAAGGCACGTTGGGGATAATCACGGCAGCGGTGCTGAAAGTATTTCCCAAACCCAAGGGCAGGGCGGTTGCTTTCGTTGGCACGGAAAGTCCGGACAAGGCGCTGGCGCTGTTGAATGCCGCCAAGGCGAGCGGCACGTTGACGGGCTTTGAACTCATTGCCCGTGTGGCCATGGAGTTTGCGGTTCGCCATATTGAGGGCGCGCGCGACCCGCTGGAACGGCCTCACGCTTGGTATGTGCTGGTGGAATTTTCGTCTGTTCGCTCGGAAGAGGATGCGCACCATGGCATGGAAGAGTTTCTCTCCGCAGCGCTGGAAACTGGCGATGCACAGGATGCCGTGATTGCCGCATCACTAGCGCAAGGCGATGCGTTTTGGCATTTGCGCGAGAATTTATCATGGGCGCAAAAGCCCGAAGGCGGGTCTATCAAACATGACATTTCTGTACCGGTTGCCAGCATTCCCGCGTTTCTGCGCGAGGCGAATACCACTGTTAAAGCGCTGATACCGGGTGTTCGTTTTTGCACTTTCGGCCATATGGGCGACGGTAATTTGCACTATAATATCTCCCAGCCAGTCGGCGCGGACAAAGCCGCATACCTTGCACGCTGGCACGAAGTGAACGCGCTGGTGCATGATATTGTCAATAAATATGACGGTTCAATCTCTGCCGAACACGGCATTGGCCAGCTAAAGCGCGATGAGCTGAAGCGCTTTAAGGACAAGACCGCATTGGATTTGATGGGCCGGATTAAGGCTGCATTGGACCCGGCCGGGGTGATGAACCCGGGGAAGGTTTTATAGGGACTCAGTTTCCTGCTAAATCAATTCCAAGCGGATTGACCTGCCAACAATAGCCGCAGCGCGGCTTAATGTTCCAATGGTGACGTTGCCATTGGCGGGGTCCAAAAGGCGATCAAGCTGCGAGCGGCTGGTTTTCAAACTAGCCGCCATTGCAACCTTACTAATGCCATTTTGCTTCATGGCTTCTGCAAGCTGAAAGGCGATCACCCGTTTTATGGCGCCTGCCGTCGTTTCTTCATAAGTGCCTTGTTCGCGCAGAAAGTCCTCAAATAGAGGGCCGACCTTGCCGTGTTCAATGTCATTACTCATTTTAGACCCTTCATCCGCTTCACAGCCACTTCAATTTCATAATCAGGTGTCTTTTGCGTTTTTTTGATGAAGCCGTGCAAAAGCACCATCGAACTGTCGTGAACACAAAAAAACACCCTCGCAATGCGGCCATCGGAAACACCGCACCTAATTTCCCAAAGCCCCTTATGCCCCGCAATCGCGCGGCAGAGAGGCATGCCAACAGGCCAGCCAAACTCTGCCGCGCGAATATCATCACCAATAGACTTGCGGTCTTGCGATGAAATACTGAGCAACCAGTCGCGTACAGGCACACGCCCCGATGCCGCTTCGAAAAAACGAGCAGGCAATTGCTTGAGGCTATTCATTGGAATATGTACCAAATAAAGTGCATGAAGTCAAAAAATATTTATCCACTCGCGCGAAAGGTTTTTAGAGTGATGGCTTACACCTCAAAACCCGGACAGTCTCCACAACATCAAACCCAAGCCTACCAGTGAGCCCACCCACATCGCGGTGCGCACATAATTAATGCCAAATAAATAGCATGGCAGATAGGCGATGCGGCAGATGATCCAGATCGTTGCGCCGATGCCTCCGGTTTGGCTGGTGGCGATTAATGCTAAATCGACTGCGGCAAATGGTGCGAAGTTTTCGGTAAAGTTTTCCAATGCGCGGCTGGCGCGGCCAAAGGTGAGGCCTTTAACAGGCAAAAAACTATCACGCGGGCTGAAGAGATAGGCATCACCAAACTCGCCTTTGGCAGACAGGGCTTGGATAAGCACATGGGCAAACCACAGGAGTATTGCCAGCTCTAAACATAGTAATTCGCTCATTTAGTCCCTCCGGTGCGGCAATTGCCGCGTTGCTATGGCCGGACTGTGCCTTGGAACGCAATGGTGCGCAAGGCGCAAATCCTAACGCGGATTCACCTGTGTTGACAGACTATGACCGATAGCCTGCGCTGGTTCCATTTCGGTAACCAATCTCAAAAGCAGGACAAATTTAACCTAAAAATTTAAGCTGACAGACATGTGGCTGGCGTAACTTCATTTCAACGAGGCCAAAAATGGCCCGATGGGAAGACCGGAAAACCGGCTCTCAAGAGTTACAGGGAAATAAAACATGAACCACGCTTTGAAGCCTGTTTGGGCTGGAACACATATGCGGCTGGACCCGTTCCGGTTGCCGCAAATCGTCTCATACGCGGCGCGTGAAGACAATGGTGATGTGTCGATGACGATTGATCGTCGCGGCGTGGTGATAAAACGCAAATTACCAAAAAGCGGACTGCCATTCACAATTGCACTACCGGCACGGGCCTTCAAAGGCGTTGCCGCACGGGCATTACAAGATGACAGTGGTGAGGTCATAGTGACGCTTGAGCTGCTGCACAACGACCCGCTTCTTTCCGTGCCGCTGCTGGTGGCCGACACGCTTGATGATGTAGCCGCCGACTGGCGCGCATGGTCAGAAAACCTTGGCCTTGCAATGCTACTCATCGAAAGCGACGGCGTCGCCCGCGCGCTGGAAGACACAATTGGCAAGGTAAAGGTCGATACAGCGCACACAAAGCGCCGCCGTCTAGGCTATGCCGTGAAGCGTCCAAGGTTCCTAATGCGCCGCAAGACGGGCGATTTGGGCGTGCGGATGGTGGTTGCGGGTGAAGAGATTATTGCTAGGCGGTGAAGTTGCCTAACTGAACTCCAACACCGCACTATTCTGATCCAAGCAATTGACCCGTTCCCCGTAAGTCAATTAACACCTGTTCAATACTTTTCTGTTCGCTCGGATCAAATGTTCCTAAGCTGCCAACTGTAGGAGGACAAAGCCCCATCGAACAAGGGCCGGGTTCTGGGGGTACTTTGGGCGCCGGTGGATTTGGTCCGCCTACTGTAACTGGGCAAAGCAGCGTGTTTCTAAGGTCGCTCGTATCACAGGGAGATTTATTGGTAACTACATGGTAAAACCAATTTGTATCGGATTCTTTCAAATATGATTTTCCTAAAATCATCAGTTCCGGTGTTTTATATTCTTCTTTTGCGGTTTTAATAATTTGAATTATTTTTATACTATCTGCATCTTGAGCGATGGCAAATGTAGAAAGCACGCAGATAATAAGTGTCAAAATTATCTTCATCCTAAATCTCCTCGCATCGAGCGCTAATGTAACCAGGGAGCAATTTTTTTGAAGTATATTGACTGATATATGATGCGTATGGTTTCGTATTAAAACTGCAATTCTGTTCGTATTTCTGGTCATCAATATAGTATGTTACATTCAAAGAAAAATCTCCGTTGAGTGACGCAAATTTATTTATGAAGTCAGACCATTTTAGCGACGATTTGCCAATGTGCATCACTTCGAGAGCTAGTGTTTCACCTGCACGAATAGTTTGAGGCTGAGCTACGGCAGCTTGACCATTACTACTCAGCCAAGTTCCTTCTGGCCCAGGTACCAGCGAGACGAAGTATTCAGAATACATACTGTAATTTTCATCTTCAAGAACAAAGCTGATGCTTGTCTTTTTTAAAGTCGCGCTGACATAACCTTGAGGCGTTACTCCTGCAGCGTTCGTTACTGATATTGGAGAAACGGTAACAGCGAATGGGCTATCAATCATCATTTGAGGGTCAGGTCCACGAAGCGCCCTGAAATCCAAACCATTTATGGAGCCCAACTTCACTACGGGCGGCAGCGGATTTAATGCCGGAATAGCCGGAGAAAAGAAAAATACTATTACAAATGCGGCTGCACCGGCACCTGCACGAATTGCTACCCCAGGGACTCGATCAAAGACAATCCCGAGCATTCCTGGGACAGAGGAAAATAATATTGCGACTGACACAGACAGAAGTATTTTTAAGAAATATATTGTCTCCGGTTTGAAAACTCGGTCCGCGAGAATTAAGTAAGAAATTAGCGCCACTACCCAAATAGCCACAAAGTAGCCAATTTTTTTTCAAGAGGTCCTACTTCAGTCGACGCTACTGGAACGTCGACATCCGGGGCTCTTTTTTCGTCATCTTCAGCCATGGTTATTGCTCCTGAAATGGCACTTACATCAGATAGTTTTGATTGATCCAGCCTGTTATTTTTGGTGAGCCGTCGTTACGAAGTACTGACACCAAAAGCCAGTTTCCGCCCTGTTCAATCGGTGCGACTAGTGTCCCCAGTGGCAACAATTTCACTACCTCATACGAAATGGCTGGGCCGCTTCGCAAATTTAAGCCCTCGGCAACTCCAACAGTTCTAACTGCGCCTGCATCCACCGCGCGATCACCAAATACTCTTGCCTTAAAGCGCATCATGTCAAAGGCCGGACCCGGGTCCCATTTTCTCGTTGGCGCGATATCGTCGTGACCAACGATTTCTGTTACACCGTACTCAGCTACGAGAGCACGCGCGATTTCAACTGCCGTTAAAAACTGGGATTCCGGATACTGTTCCCAACCAATTGGGGTATTACTTCCATCGGGATTGCCATTCTTGTGAATTGCCAAAATTGGATCTGATATTGCAGCCCCGGTATATGACATCCAACCCATGCCCGACCTTCGCAAGTATCCCCAATTTGCCAATTCAAGCCCATAGGCATAGTTGTTTAGCCCATTAAGCCCATGCCAAGTGGAAGCACCTGCGTGCCAGGCCCGATCAGCAAAATCTACGCATTGGATAACAGACCCATCGCGATCACAAACAAGATGTGCAGAGGAGCCAGGGTTTTGTGCGCTACGGAACCATTCAGCACTAGAGCGACCAGTACTGCCATAAGTAAAATGCACTACTAATATTTTAGGCGCTAATAAAAAAGGCCCGCTCGTGAAAGGGGATCTCATGAATTCGACTGACTTTGAGTCCCGATATAGTTTACCTTGCCTGATAGAGAAAGCCATTTTTGCCTCGCGCGAAAATGATCTGGTTAACGATTAGTTAAATAAACACTAGTTGGTTGTTATGTCCAGCTATTAATCAATTTCTTTAAGTATTCATGGTATGCATCAATATTTTTAGAATAACATAATAAAATCAATATTTTTATATTGATTTTTCTAAACCAGAGACCGCAAGCTCACCCACACCCCGCCGCCTACCAGCCCGAGAAAAATCAACAGCCCGACCATGTTATTTGACTTAAACAGTTTCAGGCAATGATCGGGGTTATCAATATCCAGCACCTGCGTTTGCCGCCACATGTGGGAGCCTGCGGCGAGAAGTCCGGCCAGCGCTGGCATTGGCACTTGGGCGGTGGCGAAGCCGCCTGCCATGAAGAATAGGGCGAGGCCGTATAGCACCATGATGGCTTGTTTGGTGCGGCTGCCGAACAGGCGGGCGGTGGAGCGCACGCCGATAAGTGCGTCGTCTTCCTTGTCTTGGTGGGCATAGATAGTGTCGTAGCCGATGACCCAGAAAATGGTGCCGATGTAGAGCAGGATAGCGGGCAGGCCGACTTCGCCTTTCACGGCTGCCCAGCCCATCAGCGCCCCCCACGAGAAGGCCAGCCCAAGCACGGCTTGCGGCCATGAGGTGATGCGTTTCATGAAAGGGTAAATGGCAACGATGGCGAGCGAAGATATGCCGAGCAGGATGGCGAAGTTGTTGAAGGTTAGCAGTACGCAAAGGCCGATCAGCGCTTGCAGACCTAGAAATACGAACGCTTGTTTGCGCGAAACTTTGCCGGAGGGAAGTGGCCGCGAGCGGGTGCGCTCGACTTGTGCGTCGATATTTTTGTCGATGAGATCATTCCACGTACAGCCCGCGCCGCGCATGGCTATCGCGCCGATGGTGAACAGGATGACGAGCTTTAGCGATGGCAACACATCGATGAGCGCTGCGCCCGTTTTTGCGCCAGCACTGGCGACCAATGCGGCGGACCACAGGCACGGCCAGAGCAATAATTGCCAGCCGATGGGCCTGTCCCAACGGGCAAGCTGCGCGTAGGGCCAGAATTTCGCGGGCAGTAATTTATACACCCAGTGGCCGGATGGTGCATCTTTCACGCGGCCTTGGGCGGCGTTTGATTGAATCTTTTCCATGAAGCAACGGATATAGGTTGATAGCCGCCCGTCAAGCCTTGACCTTGCCGTTCGACATTCTTATCGGGTGGGCAATGAATAATTGGAGCTATGCCATGAATATTCTGCTCATCGGGTCCGGTGGCCGCGAACATGCGCTGGCTTGGAAATTGTCGCAATCATCATTGCTGGAAAACATCTACGCCGCGCCGGGCAATCCGGGCGTTGCCGAACATGCGCAGCTGGTGGGCTTGGATATTAACGACCACGCCGCAGTGGTGGAATTCTGCCATGAGATGAAGATTGCGCTCGTCGTCGTCGGGCCGGAAGCGCCGCTTGTGGACGGGCTGGCAGATGCGCTGATTGCAGGCAATATCAAGGTTTTCGGGCCAACGGCTGCCGCCGCGCGGCTTGAGGGGTCCAAGGGTTTTACCAAGGATTTGTGCGCGGCGTATGATATTCCGACCGCCGCTTACGTTCGGTTTAATAATGCGCCGAAGGCCAAAGCTTACGTGCGCCAAGTCGGCGCGCCCATTGTGATTAAGGCGGATGGCATTGCGGCAGGCAAGGGCGTTGTGGTTGCCATGACGCTGGAGGAAGCGCTTGACGCGGTGGATGCATGCTTCGAAGGCGCGTTCGGCGCGGCGGGCGCGGAAGTTGTTGTCGAAGAATTTATGACGGGCGAAGAGGCCTCGTTCTTCTGTCTTTGCGATGGCAAGAACGCGTTGCTGTTTGGCACGGCGCAAGATCACAAGCGTGTGGGCGATGGCGATACCGGACCCAATACTGGCGGCATGGGCGCTTACTCGCCAGCGTCCATCGTGACGCCGGAACTCACCGAAACTGTGATGCGCACCATCATTGAGCCGACCATGCGCGGCATGGCGGAAATGGGCTGTCCATTCACGGGTGTGCTCTACGCCGGACTGATGCTGACGCCGCAGGGGCCAAGGCTAATTGAATATAATACCCGCTTTGGTGATCCTGAATGTCAGGTGCTGATGATGCGGCTCAAGGATGATTTGCTGCCGATCTTGCTGGCTGCCGCTGATAGTCAGCTTGGCCACATGTCGGTGCGCTGGTCCAAAGACGTGGCGCTGACCATTGTGATGGCGGCGGAAGGCTATCCGGATGCGCCGAAAAAAGGCTCAGTCATTCGCAGCATTGGCGCTGCTAATTTGCACGCCGATTGCCATGTGTTCCATGCCGGAACAGCGGCACAAGGCGCGGAGATTATCGCAAACGGCGGGCGGGTTTTGAACATTACGGCGACGGGCAAAACCGTGCGCGAGGCGCAAGAAAAAGCCTATGCGGCGCTCGACGAAATCGACTGGCCGGAAGGCTTTTGCAGGACAGATATTGGCTGGCGCGAGATTGAGCGCGAGGAGGTTTAGTCCCGCACGCTACGCTCGTATGCCACAAAGCCGATTGAGGCCGTAATAATCGGGTCCACTTCATAGTGGTCGATAAAGTGAGTGGCGGGCCGCGCTGGCGCATAGGCAAGCGCGATATTCTGCGCACTGGTGCTAAATCCTGAAATATTGGGTAGGGATGACTTCGCGAACGCTACCAGCATTTCAGATAATTGCGGGCTGGAACGCAGGTCTTTGGTTGGAACCAAACCATCCAACGGCCATGCTTTTTGCAGCTCGCCAACGCTCATATCGGCGACGTTCACATCAATGTCATTCTCCGCGCCGGACACACGGTAGGGGCACGAATTCGCGCCGCAATTGACTTGGCTGGAGAACTGCCAAAGTGAGTACTTGTCCCAATTGCCGATGCCAAAGTGCTGGTCAATTGTCGGCTTATAGCGTGCATACCATAGGTGCAGGCGCGACAGGAGCGGATATTCATCGCGCTGTTCGGCGATCAGCTTTGCAGTTGAGCCGTTGACGTACAGCACCGGATAGCGACCAAGACGGCGGAAGATATGATTAGAAAACTCTTGGGCATCCCTAAGCGATATATAAGTGCCGGAGCCGACATCTTCGATATCGATGGCCATCAGTTCATCCGGTTGTGGATCCGCAAAGTCGATGAAGTGGTTGGCTTGATCTATCGGGTTGCCGGGGCGTCCAAGGTGATATGCCCCCCATTTCATGCCCAGCGCTTGGGCGAGAGCGCGGCGGGTGCGGTATAATTCCTTTGAGACAGCGTAAACTTTCCAGTCTTTTTTGCACAACTCCAGCTCTGTGGTGTTTGCCGCGCTCTTGCAGCCATAGACCGGAGGCAGGCCGTCTGAGCCCTTATGAATCAAGCCGACGATACGCTTATCTTTCGAAATCTCGGTCAGATCTATGATGTTGCGTTCATAGGCATCAAGCACGATGGCGCGATGTTTTGCTGCCCAAGGGCGGTAGAAAGCAGACTCAGCTGCGGCTGTTTGGGGAGATAAAAGTGCTGTTGCAACTGATAAACCCGCAAAAGCTTTATACATGCACTCGAAACCGACCATTGCTCACGCCTTTTACTACTAAGGACCCATTGTCCGCTGATATGGTTAACGTGCAGTAAAGTGGCAATATTAGGGTTTGGAAGCCCAGTAATTATTTGACGTTAACGTCAAAATTAGCTAGCCTTGAATTAGAAGTCTTGGAGGAAGTTCATGTATAAAGCCCCCGTCGCCGAAATTGCTCACACGCTGCTCCACGTCACCGGCATGGGTGCGGATTTAGAAGCTGGCGAGTTCGGAGATTTATCCGCAGAATTACTGGAAGCGGTGCTGGAAGAGGCAGGTCGCTTGGCGGGCGATGATATCGAGCCAATGGCGGTAGCGGCAGAAAAAATAGGCGCTGTATATTCTAATGGGAATGTGAAAACCCCTGATGGCTGGAAAGAGGCATACACCCAGTTTGTTGAAGGCGGTTGGAACTCAGTCGCTGCACCGGAAGAATTTGGCGGACAGGGTCTTCCACAATCCGTCTCCATGGCAGCGCTGGAAATTTGGAATTCCTGTTCAGTAGCGTTCGGCTTGTGCCCGACATTAACAATGGGCGCAGTAGAGGCATTGCATCAACATGCCAGCCAAGAGATCAAAGACCGCTATTTACCAAAAATGATTTCCGGTGAGTGGACGGGCACAATGAACCTGACGGAGCCTCAGGCAGGATCAGACGTTGGCGCTCTGCGCGCACGCGCGGAGCGTAACAGCGATGGGTCATACAAAATCTTCGGGCAGAAGATTTATATCACCTTTGGTGAGCATGATCTTACCGATAACATTATTCATCTGGTATTGGCACGTCTAAGCGATGCGCCACAAGGAACCAAGGGTATTTCGCTATTTGTCGTACCCAAGTTTTTGGTGAATACGGACGGCACTTTGGGCAAACGCAATGATGTGTTTTGCGCGTCAATCGAGCATAAAATGGGCATTCACGCCTCGCCGACATGCGTGATGATTTACGGCGACGGTAAGGGCGACACGGGCGAGGCAGGCGCTATCGGCTGGCTGGTGGGCGAGGAAAATCGTGGCCTGAATTGCATGTTCACGATGATGAATAATGCACGGCTTGCCGTTGGTATGCAAGGTATCGCGATTGCGGAAGGCGCGACGCAAAAGGCGATTGCATTTGCCAAGGACCGCAAGCAGGGCCGCGCTGTGGGCTGGAAAGAGTCGGGCATGAGCCCGATTATTTTGCACCCTGATGTGCAGCGGATGCTGCTCACCATGAAGGCGCTAACCCAAAGCGCACGGGCGATTTGCTTTGCGTGTTCACACGCCATTGATAAGAGCCACGTTGCTGGCGGCAGCGACACAGATTTCTGGGCGGATCGCGCGGGGTTCTTAACGCCCTTAGCCAAAGCTTTTGCCACAGATGTCGGCATGGAAGTGGCATCGCTTGGCGTGCAGGTGCATGGCGGCATGGGCTTTATTGAAGAGACCGGCGCAGCGCGGTTTATGCGTGATGCGCGCATTGCGCCGATCTACGAAGGCACCAATGGCATTCAAGCGATTGACCTTGTGATGCGCAAACTGCCACTTGGCAACGGCAATCATGCGGCGGACTATATTAGCGAACTTCGCCAGATTGCCGATGCTGTGCGCCAGTCCAACAGGCCGGAATTTGGCAGCGTGGCGGATCGCTTGGATAGTGCGCTGGACGACGCATTGGTAGCAACTGACTATCTGAAAAACGAAGTTGCTGAGGGCCGCGTGAATTCTGCTTTGAGCGGGGCAACTCCCTATTTGCGGCTGATTTCACTGGCCGCTGGCGGGGCATACCTGGCCAAAGGTGCGCTTGCGGGGCACGATGCGGCACGGCTGAACTTGGCAAGGTTTTACGCGGAAAACATCATAGCTGAAACCAGCACACTAAGAGACCGCCTGATGGAGGGCAGCGCCAGCTTGGCGGCGGCTGCCGAAGTATTGCTTTTTGCATAAAGAGAAAATCTCACTATGACCGACCACATTTTAATCACCCGCGATGGCGCATTAAACATAATCCGGATGAACCGTCCGGACAAAAAGAACGCTATAACCCGCGCTATGTATGCCACCATGACAGCGGCGCTTAAAGATGGCGAGGCAGATGATAGCGTACGCTGCCACGTGGTTTTCGGTGTTCCGGGCGCGTTCAGCGCAGGCAATGACATGCAGGACTTTCTAACCTTCGCCATGAGCGGCTCAACGGAAATGACGGAAGTTCTGCATTTTTTATACGCGCTGGCAGCGGTGCAGAAGCCAATTGTCAGCGGTGTGGATGGACTGGCCATCGGCATCGGTATGACCCTTAACCTGCATTGCGACATGACATTAGCAACGCCGCGCACGCAGTTTCGAACCCCGTTTGTGGATTTAGGTTTAGTACCGGAAGCCGCCTCCAGCCTGCTGGTTCCCGCTATTGCGGGGCATCAGCGGGCGTTCGCACTGTTGGTTTTGGGCGAGGGCTTCTCTGCCCAACAAGCCAAAGACGCGGGCTTGATTTGGGACGTGGTTTCAGAAGACGAGTTGGAAGAAAAGACGCTTGAAATTGCCCGCCGTCTTGCTGCTCGTGCCCCCGAGGCCGTACGTATTTCCAAACAATTAATGAAGGCTAATAGCGAAGCTGTAACGGCGCGGATTACAAAAGAAGTGATGCTGTTTGGTGAGCGCCTGCGCTCGGATGAGGCAAAGAACGCCTTTATGGCGTTCATGACGCGCAAAAGGTAAGTTTAGTCGCGGAACATGGCTTGCATGGCTTTGGCTTGATCTTCGGGCAACGACGCGATAGCCACGCGCGCCGTATATGCCCCCCAGATGACATCGCCATCGCGGATCATCCAGTCCTCGACATCGGTTTTGGCGACTGTAAGCACATCGCCCAATTTGTATTTTGTTCCATTGACAGGAACATCGGCAAGGCGGCCAGCAAACGTATCATTTTGGTAATCATCCACTTGCAGCCAGATATGTTCAGTTGCGCCATTTTGCGTGAGCGGGAATTTTACCGAGTAAGTTCCGGCATCGCCACTAGCCAGCATCTTAAGGAAGCGCGGCAAGGTTTTGCGGCCCTGCGCCTTGGCGGCGTTCATTGATTTGTCTTGGGTGTTAAACGCTACAACATTGTCGTCAATCTGGCGCGGTGCACCGGGTGCATCACCGGGTTTTGCCGCAGGAATCGCCACCGCTTTGTCTTCACGCGGCGCAACGTCAGTGTGGCCCATGAACTTGGGAATGGCTGATGACAGAACTGCCAGCACGAAAATACCACCAAGTAATTTGTTCGACATGATGAGAGGCCCCTGCTAAAACTATCTAGGAACTTCCTTACGCAATAAATTTTGCAGTCTCGTTAAGTGGCATGGTTGATGACGGGTTACGGATAAAGTCGCGTACGTCTCCAACCATTACCCTCGCGCTCGAACTTGGCACGATCATGCAGTCTGAACGCGCCATCTTTCCAAAACTCAATTTCGGTTGGAATAACCCGAAAGCCGGACCAAAATGGCGGGCGGGGTATTTCTCCGACCAGATGTTTTGCGGTGAATTCGGCGACCGCTTTTTCCAATGCATAGCGGCTCTCCAGCGGACGTGATTGTTTGGAAACCCACGCGCCAATGCGGCTGCCGCGCGCGCGGGATTGATAATATTCGTCTGCCTCAGCATCGCTGACGATTTCCACCGTGCCACGGATGCGCACTTGGCGGCGCAGTGTCTTCCAGTGAAAGCCCATGGCCGCTTTCATTGATGCCAAAATTTCCTGGCCCTTAGTGCCTTCAAAATTGGTATAAAAAACAAACCCCCGCTCATCGAAGCCTTTTAGTAAAACCATACGCACATTCGGCATACCGGATGGATCAACAGTCGCCAGCGACAAAGCATTCGGGTCGTTAGGTTCAGAATTGGTGGCTTCTGCCAACCATTCGGCAAATAGCGCAAACGGCTCATTGGCTTCCATGAAGTCACCATTCGTTAACCCTGTTTGCGCCATAATCGAATTCCACTACTGTTTGCTTGTTTGGAGACATAGACCTTTGAGCCGGATTTTCCAGCGCCTTTTACTGATATTTGTTGCCGCGCTGGCACTATCCTCCTGTGGCACTATGGGCGGACTTTCCAAAGCCGAAAATGATCCAGCGCTTGTTACAGGTTCGGTGCCCGTAAATCCAAACATCAATACGGCCGAAGTTTCAGATGCCAACACGATTCGCAATGCCATCTCTGCTGTGGATATGAGCAAGGCATCATCCGTTCCCTTCGGTTGGGCGAACCGCGAAACCGGAAGCGCAGGAACAATTTCAAAAGTTGCCGAGATAAGCCAAGAGGGCACAATTTGCCGGAATTTTGAAACCAGCCGCGAAAGCTATGAGGGCGTGGCCCTGTTCCATGGGGCCGCTTGCATTGGCGCAGACGGGCAATGGTACATGCAGGAATTTGCGCAGATTTAACGTGCTGCGTTAAAGACTGGAATTTTTCGCCAATAAACCGCATATAGGCGATGAATCAGGTCGATGTGGACCACCCCAAATTTTGAGGAACTAAAAATGCGCGATCCCTATCAGGTGCTCGGCGTTTCTAAAGGTGCCAGCGAAGCCGAGATCAAGTCGGCATACCGCCGCCTTGCCAAGAAGCACCACCCGGACCAAAATCCGAATGATCCAAAAGCTAAAGAACGTTTTTCTGAGGCCAACCAAGCCTATGAAGTGATCGGTGATGTAGCGAAAAAGCGCCAGTTCGATGCAGGTGAAATTGACGGTGACGGCAAACCAAGGGCCCCGCAGGGCGGCGATCCATTCGCCGGTTTTCGTGGTGGCGCACGGCAGGGCGGATTTGACCCGCGCCAACAAAATGGTGGTTTTAGTGGCGGCGCGGAAGATATTTTGCGCGAAATGTTTGGTAGTGGCATGGGTGGCTCCAGCTTCGGCGGCCAGCGAGCGCGGGCACAGCAGCAGCAAACGCAAGATTTGGCCTTTGATTTGCCGGTGACGCTTGAAGAAGTGAACGCTGCGGCAAAGGTAGATGCGAGGATGCCGGACGGGCGTTTGCTTTCCGTTCAGCTGCCCAAGGGCGTGGACGAAGGGCAGCATATCCGCCTCAAGGGCCAAGGCAATAACGGGCGCGGCGATGCGATTGCCACAGTAAAATTCCGCCCGCATCCGCGCTTTCGCCGCGAAGGCTTTGATCTGCATGTGGATTTACCCGTAACGCTTAAGGAAGCTGTGCTGGGTACAAAATTGCCTGTGGAAACTTTGTCCGGCAAGTTGGCGCTCGGTGTGCCGGCTTGGTCATCCTCTGATAAAGTTTTGCGGCTGCGCGGCAAAGGAATGCCGAAAAAGGACGTGGGCCACGGTGACTTGCTGGTTCATGTGCGCATCATGCTGCCGGAAACGCCGGATTCTGCACTGGAAACGTTTGTTCGCCAGCTACCCTAATTTGCCTTCTTCCCGCTTGCGGCTTGAACCAGCGGCGCTCGTATGCAATAGGGCGGGAAATATATTTTCGGAGTATCGTGCATGACATCCGCCACTGGTTTGATGACTGGCAAACGCGGCCTTATAATGGGCCTTGCAAACAACCGCTCTATTGCTTGGGGCATTGCGAAATCCTTGGCGGGACAAGGCGCGGAAATCGCGCTGACCTATCAAGGTGACGCGATGAAAAAGCGCGTAGAGCCATTGGCGGCCGAACTGGGCGCCTATGTTGCAGGCAATTGCGACGTGTCCGACCAATCCACCATTGACGCTGTCTTTGCCGACCTTGAACAAAAGTGGGGAAAGTTGGACTTTTTGGTTCACGCCATTGGTTTTTCCAACAAGGACGAGTTGATTGGTCGTTATGTGGAAACCAGTCGCGATAACTTTCTGATGACCATGGACATTTCCGTATATTCATTCACTGCGGTTGCCAAGGCTGCGGAGGGCTTAATGACCGAGGGCGGTTCAATGCTGACGCTGACTTATTACGGCGCAGAAAAAGTGATGCCGCACTATAATGTCATGGGCGTTGCCAAAGCCGCGCTTGAGGCCAGCGTTCGCTATCTGGCTGTAGATCTTGGCGGCAAAAATATTCGTGTGAACGCGATTTCGGCCGGTCCGATTAAAACACTTGCCGCCTCCGGCATTGGTGATTTTCGCTATATTTTAAAGTGGAATGAATATAATTCTCCACTGAAACGCACTGTCACAATCAACGAAGTTGGCGATTCCGCTCTGTATTTGCTGTCGGACTTGTCCAGTTCGGTGACTGGCGAAATATTGCATGTCGATAGCGGTTATCATGTTGTCGGTATGAAGGCCGTGGACGCCCCTGATATTTCCACTGTGAACGATTAACCAAGCAATTTTGCGCTTCGACAAATTACCTCTGATATGGTTTTCCCGCCACGGCGAAACGGCGTGGAATGCGCAAGGCCGTGTGCAAGGACAGTATGACACGGATCTGAATAAGCTCGGGCGAAGCCAAGCGAATGCCAATGGTGTGAAGCTCGCCGGATTGGTTGACGAACCTTCCAAATTCAAATTTGTCTCTAGCCCGCTCAAGCGCACGCGAGAAACAATGGAGCGTATTCGGACGGGCATGGAATTGCCACCGCATGAGTATGCATTAGATCAGCGCCTGAAAGAAGTTCACTTCGGCGACTGGCAAGGATTTACGATACCTGAAATTTCGATGGTCAGCCCGGAATTGCTCGAAGCCCGACACCGTGACAAGTGGAATTTCTTGCCACCAGGCAGCGGGGCCGAAAGCTATGAGATCCTGGCAGCAAGATTTTCGCTTTGGCTTAAAGACGTGAGCGAACCGACGGTGTGCGTGACGCACGGCGGGATTATCCGCAGCCTGTTTTATTTGGTAGGCGCAATGGGCAGCCAAGAGGCATCGCGCCTGACAGTACCACAGGATCGCGTTCTTCGATTCGAAAACAGCAGGTTAGACTGGTTTTGACGTTGTAAATCCGATTTTTTTGTCCGACTTTCGCTAAATCCACTCATTTTACGTTGGTCGTTAGCAAATTCGTACGTTGTAAAGCTTAAGTTGTGCAGCCGCTTGGATGGCCACGGTAACAAGCAATCATAAGTATTTATTGTGTGAATTTTTTATGACAGTTTTAACGCAGAAATACTTGTTAGGCAGCTAAATTACTGTGATAAATCAGATACATAACGAACTGATTCAAGAATATTAGCTCGACCTTCGATAGAATCCGTGTTGATTGTGACAAAGCATTCTGCGACCTGTCCCCGGCGATATCAACCCGATCTCCAGCGGCACGATATGCGATCAAAAAGTAAAACGGAGCTAAAAAATGAATATCAAGAGCCTTCTTATCGGTTCAGCTGCAGCCCTCGTTGCTGTCTCAGGCGCTCGCGCTGCTGATGCCGTCGTTGCAGAGCCTGAAGCAGTTGAGTACGTCAAGGTTTGTGACGCTTACGGCGCAGGCTACTTCTACATTCCAGGCACAGAAACCTGCCTAAAGATCGGTGGCTATGTACGCTACGACATGGGCTTTGGTAAGAATAACGGTTTTGACCGTGATGGTGCAGGCCCTCTTCGCGGCGACTCTTGGAAGAAGCAAGCGCGCTTGTCATTCAGGATTTCTACAGCCAGCGAGACTGAACTCGGCACATTGCGTACTTATGCGGAAACCCGTTTCAACTTCAGCACTACTGGTTTAACCGATGAAGGCTCAAGCACGAATTCTTTAAACTTCGCTTACATCGAACTCGGTGGTCTGCGTATTGGTAAAGACGAGTCTGCTTACACCACGTTCGCTGGTTACGCTGGCAGCGTTATCAAAGATGATCAAGCCGTAAAATATGGCCCATTCGACACCACTTTGATTAGCTATACTTTCACTGGCGGCAATGGCTTCTCGGCAATTGTCTCGGTTGAAGATGATAACTCATCAACTGCTAACTATGTTCCTGACGTAGTTGTTGGTGCTAAGTATGTCGCTGGCGATTTCTCGGTAACAGGTGTTGCCGGTTATGACGAAACTGCGAAGGCGGTTGCGGGCAAGCTTCGTGTTGACGGTAAGGTTGGCGATTTCTCAGGCTTCTTGATGGCTGGTTACGGTGATAACACACCGGCAACATCACGCTTTAAGCCATGGAACGGAAAATGGGCTCTTTGGGGCGGCGCATCGTACAAAGTATCAGATTCAATCGGCTTGAACTCGCAAGTTAGCTACGATCAGTTGAAGAATTTTGGTGTTGCAGCAAACGTTGTCTACACCATCGTTCCAGGCTTTAAGCTGACAACCGAAGTTGACTATCTTAAGAAGGCTGGTGTCAAGGGTGAACTTGGTGGCATTCTGCGCTTCCAACGTTCTTTCTAACAAACTCTGACATTTTAACATGTCTGCTTCAGCCCCGTTTATCGGGGCTGTTTGCATTAGATGCTTAGAGCCAAATGAATTTTGATAGATTCAAAATTCAAGCTCTAAGTCTTTGTTTTGTCGCACTATCCTTAACCGCTTGATGTTCCATCTAGCTTGGAAGTGCTTTAGTTATAAATTTTTATCTTTGCCGATTTACTTGCTTGATTTTCAAATCAATTCATGAGCGCATATGATGCGCTGTGATTCAACCAGTGTTAAGTGGAGTGTTCGATGCAAAGAAGCGTTTTAAAGGTAGTATTCGCTATAGGTTCATTGCTCGCAGGTGTGGGTTTGGTAAACGCGGAATCGATTAAAGTATCGCCGGGCGGGCGCTCACAAGTGTATTCATATGTTTTCTACAACAAAGAAACATGCACAAGCCTCGAAAAACCGAAAATCACTCTGAACCAGCCCGCGCACGGAAAATTGGACGCTGAGTGGACATCACGTAAGCTCGATGGCAACGTGTGCAGCGGCAGGCGCTTCAAAGGCTATGTGATATATTACACCCCGAAAGGTGGATTCCACGGCAAGGACCCTGCGTCATTTGCGCTGGCGTACGCCACTTTTATAGATGGGCCAATTGATACGTCCCGCCGCATAGACTTGGATATCGACGTCAAATAGGACAAATGACTTGTGACAGTTTTTTGGATGCCGCTATCAATCTAGAGCACTTCCAAGCTTGATGGAACATCAAGCGGTTAAGGATAGTGCTGCAAGGCAAAGACTTAGAGCTTGAATTTTGATTCTATCAAAATTCATTCCGCTCCAGTGGTTTGATTCTAACACTCGCATCCCGTTTATATCAACCTCATAAGCGAATGTTGGCATCAAGAAAACCACTAGCAAGCATATGATTCTAGTGGAATTTTTGAATTTGACATTCGCACCTCGCAGGTGCTTTCAAATGGAGTGATTTAAAATGGAATGCGAATGTCAAATTCATTCCACTAGCGGCATTTTTGAATTTCTACTCAGACTTCTCAATATCTGTGATAATCTTTTCTTTACCGGACAGATCATAAATAATCAGCACTTTCATATCTTTTGAAATGACTGAATAATCAAACTCTCCAGGTAATTTATAGACATTTCCGTCATCGAGTTTAAGTGTCTGCGTGCTTTCGTCAATGGAAGTGATTTTCCCTTCAGCCTCGTCTGCTTGCGCAGTGTGTGGCAGAGCAAACAAAAGTGCGGCGATCAAAAAAGCCAGTTGTTTCAATTTTTTTCTCCTTTTGATCGTCCGGTGGCAATCGGCTGGCGGACTTACTCAATTGTTCATATTCAAAACGCTTCTGCCGCTTTACACAAGAACATTGTGGCAAAAGAAGTGCCGTTCAGTGGTCATTCGAAGACGATTTTTGGAATATTTAGGCGTTTGACATTAAAGGGTTAACACAAATAGAACGGGGCAACTTTTCGGAAGGCAAAATTAATGTCGCATAACAGTTTCGGCTCGATGTTTCGCGTCACAACGTGGGGAGAAAGCCATGGCCCGGCGCTTGGCTGTGTGGTGGACGGCTGCCCGCCGGGCATTGAGTTCACGCTGGCAGAAATTCAAAGCTACATGGATAAGCGCAAACCCGGCCAATCAAAGTTCACCACGCAACGACGCGAAGATGATGCGGTAAAAGTTCTGTCCGGCGTCATGATGAAAGACGATGGCGTGACCATGGTTTCGACCGGCACTCCCATCTCGATGCTGATTGAAAATACCGACCAGCGCTCGAAGGACTATGGCGATATTGCAAAGCGCTATCGGCCGGGCCATGCCGACTATGTTTATGATGCCAAATATGGCATCCGCGATCATCGCGGCGGCGGGCGCTCGTCTGCGCGTGAGACCGCAGCGCGAGTGGCGGCTGGTGTCATTGCACGCAAAATTGTGCCGGGCCTTAATGTTCGGGCGGCGCTCATTCAAATGGGCACCAAGAAAATCGACCGCTCGCGTTGGGATTGGAGCGAGGTTGACAACAACCCGTTCTTCTCGCCGGATGCTTTGAGCGTAGATGAATTCGCAGATTATTTGGATGGCATTCGCAAGCAGGGCTCCTCCATCGGCGCTGTAATCGAAGTGGTTGCTGACGGCGTGCCTGTCGGGCTTGGCGCACCTGTTTATGCAAAACTCGATCAGGATATTGCCGGCAACCTGATGTCGATCAATGCCGTCAAAGGCGTTGAAATCGGCGATGGTTTTGCCAGTGCAGAACTCACCGGCGTGGATAATGCTGATGAAATGCGGATGGGCGCGGATGGCAAACCCGTGTTTTTGTCGAACCATGCTGGCGGCATTTTAGGTGGTATTTCAACAGGTCAGCCCGTTGTCGCGCGGTTCGCAGTGAAGCCAACGTCATCACTATTGATACCACGCAAATCTATCGACGCGGATGGCAACGAAGTGGATGTCATCACAAAAGGACGCCACGATCCCTGTGTCGGGATTAGGGCAGTGCCAATTGGTGAGGCCATGGTAGCATGTGCTATCGCTGACCACTATTTGCGCCATCGCGGCCAAACCGGAAGAATTTAAATGCCTTACGATCAAAAGAAAGTTGTCGAAGCCATTCGGGCATTCGAGCGCGGCGAAATTGTTGTTGTTATGGATGATGATGGACGTGAGAACGAAGGTGATTTGATCGTGGCTGCAGTGCATTGTACGCCGGAGAAAATGGCATTTATTGTGCGCCACACATCTGGCATCGTGTGCACACCGATGCCGCGCGAGGAAGCAAAGCGTCTGCATTTGAACCCGATGGTCGCCGACAATGACAGCGCTCATACGACGGCGTTCACTGTGTCCGTAGATTTCAAGCATGGCACGACTACAGGCATTTCTGCCGAAGACCGCACATTGACAGCGCGTAATTTGGCCAACCCTAATGTAGGTGCGGCGGATTTTGTGCGCCCCGGCCACATTTTCCCGCTCATTGCACGTGAAGGCGGCGTATTGATGCGCTCCGGTCATACCGAAGCGGCCGTTGACCTTTGCAAGCTGGCAGGCCTGCCGCCAATCGGCGTAATCTGCGAACTGGTTAATGATAATGGTTCCGTGATGCGCGGAGCCCAAGTGAAAGCATTCGCCGAACTGAATAAACTAAAGCAAGTGACGGTTGCTGATCTCATTGCCTATCGTCAGCGCAAGGAAACGCTGATTAACCGCGTGGCTTCCTTCCCGATTGAAACGGAAGGTGGTCACGCCCAAGCACATGCCTATTCTTTGCCATGGGACCCGATGCAACATCTAGCGATTGTGTTTGGCGATATTCGTGATGGCGTGGATATTCCGGTGCGGTTGCATCCTGAAAATGTTGCCAAAGATGTGTTTGGCACGGGCGAAGAGCTGGCTGCAATCATGAGGAAAATGGGGGCGGAAAAGCGTGGCGTGATCGTCTATTTGCGTGAAGGGTCAGTTGGCGTTGGTCACCAACCGCGCATCCGTCCGGATAATGCAGGTGAGGGCCATGTCGAGGCGCAGCAGCGGGAAAGCGAATGGCGGGAAATTGGCCTTGGCGCACAGATACTCAAAGATCTGGGTGTGACATCAATCAAGCTGATTTCGTCACGTGAGCGGCACTATGTCGGGCTGGAAGGCTTCGGCATTGCGATAAGCGAGACGGAAATTTTGGAGCGCTAGTGGTTTGATTCTAACATTCGCATCCCGTTTGTATCAACCTCGTAAGTGAATGTTGGAATCAACAAAACCACTAACAAGCATATGATTCTAGTGGACTTTTTGAATTTGACATTCGCACCTCGCAGTTGCTTTCAAATGGAGTGATTTCAATTGGGATGCGAATGTCAAATTCATTCCACTAGGCAGCTGCGCGTAGGTCAAATCCAATGTGGATATCATCGAACGGAACAAGGACTTTCCCGTTCTCGTTACGCTCCATGATGCCCCAGTCTAGTAATATCATCACATCATCATGAACACGACGTACATCGCGGCCAAGCTCTCGGGCTAGACCGCGTATGGTTGTTGGACCAATTTTCTGCAAGCGCTCGACGAGTTCAAATCGTTTCGTCGTGAAAACAGAAAATAGCTGCGTCGCCGAACTAAAGGTAAATGTTGCAATAGGGTTGGATGTAGTTCCGTCACGCATAACTTGTTTGGCTTTCTCAATTTCTTCGAGAAAAGCAGCATCTTCATCTGGCCGAATTTGAATGAGAGCTTGTTTCACTTTTTTCTCCTTTTCATGACTTCGGTATTGAATTTATCTAAAAGCGCATCCGTCGTTGTGAACATATACGGGAATTCTTGACCATCCAAATGACAATGGTCACCCTTGCCACGCTCATTGTCAAAGCCAACAAGTCTCGACCCGCCCAACCCGTAATAGAGCCGATATTTGAATTTATGTACGCTTCCCAATACTGGCGAGGGCACTTACCAAATGATTATTTCAGCAATTGCACCGTCAAAAAATGTAAACTTCGACCGACGAACCAAAACTGCTTTCACGGTGTCGACAATGTCATCACTTTTCACTGTTGTCAATTATGCCAACACATTGTCACGTCTTCCAAACTCAGTTATCAATTTCGCGGGGCACTTGCAGATTTTAGGATTCTGGCGATGTGGGACTTTTCAATATCTAAGACTTTTGGCCTTATGGCCAAGACTTATCCGTTCATCCTATTTAGGATGCTTGTTTATTTTGGCATTACCATTGCCTATATTTTTGTGACCGGGGCAGGCGGCGCGATAGGCTATGGCATTGGCCGTATTTCCAGTGATCCGGATGCACAAGGTTCATTTGCATTATGGGGTGGCGTTATCGGGTTTGGCGTCGTGTCTGTTGCGGTCTATTGGATACGCGAATATGTGCTTTACATCGTCAAAGCGGGCCACATCGCTGTGATGGTGGAGCTTTTACAGGGCAAGGATTTGCCGCAAGGCCGTGGACAAATTGACTATGCCAAGGCGGTTGTCACTGAGCGTTTCACTGAAACCAGTGTGCTTTTTGCAGTGGATCAGCTGGTTAAAGGCATAATCGGTGCTATTACGGGTCTCATTGGCGGTATTGCCAATTTCATTCCTATTCCTGGCCTCAACACACTTGTTAGCTTCCTCAACACAGTTATCCGCATGTCACTGACCTTTGTTGATGAGATCGTACTGGGTTACGCCATAAAAACTAACAGCACCAACCCGTGGGAAAGTGCGCGGCGCGGCGTGGTTCTTTATGCCCAAAATGGCAAGCATATGGTAAAAAACGCCATTTGGCTGTCAATCATTATGTGGGTACTGGCCATCGTGGTTTTCGTCTTTATGCTCGCTCCCGCCGCTTGGCTCTTATATACGTTTCCGGGGCAAATGGGCGGGTGGACATTTGTTGTTGCCGTAGTCTTCGCGTGGGCATTCAAAGCAGCGCTGCTTGAGCCGTTTGCTATTGCCGCGCTGATGGATGTTTATTTCCGCGTGATTGAAGGCCAGCAGCCAAACCCGGAATGGGAGCGCAAGTTGGATGGGGCTTCGAATAAATTCCAAGACCTTGGCAAAAAGGCAAGGGACTGGATCGGTGGTTCAAAGCCGGTTGATGGTGAACAAAACCTCCGTTCCTGATTGTTAATGCTGGATATGGCGGCGCGAGTTGCTATATTCACGTAATGACAACTCAACTGTACACCCATCCGATATTCCAGCAGCACCTCACGGCACCCGGTCATCCTGAGCGGCCGGAGCGTTTGATTGCGTTGGAAAAAGCGCTTTCGGTTTCTGACTTTGATGCTTTGGTGCGCATAGAGGCACCGCGCGGTTCAGAGGAAACCATCCTTCTCGCGCACCCTGAATCGCACATGGCAATGGTTGCCTCGTCTATTCCAGAGGAGGGCCTTAACCGGCTCGATCCTGATACAGTGGCCAGCCCGCAAACATTTGAAGCTGTTATGCACGCCATCGGCGCCGCCAATGCTGCGGTTGATGCGGTATTTGCCGGAAAAACCGACAATGCCTTTGTCGCCTCGCGCCCGCCGGGTCACCATGCCGAGAGTGAGACGGCGATGGGCTTTTGTTTTTTTAATCACATCGCAATTGCTGCGCATTACGCCCGGCAAAAGCATGGGGTAGACCGTGTGGCGATTATTGATTGGGACGTGCATCACGGTAACGGAACGCAGGATATTTTCTGGACAGACAAGAGCGTGCTGTATTGCTCCACCCATCAAATGCCGCTCTACCCCGGCACGGGTGCGATGAATGAAACAGGCGTAAAAAACAATATCTGCAACGCACCACTTGCGCCGGAGAGCGGCTCAGAGATGTTCCGCGATGCTTTCAATGGCCGTATTTTGCCCGCAATTGAAAAATTTCAACCGGATTTGATTTTGATTTCCGCCGGCTTTGACGCACACAAGCGCGATCCGCTGGCCAATATCAATCTGGACGAAGACGATTTTTCATGGGCGACCGGCAAATTGATGGAATTAGCGGGTAAGTTTTCTTCAAATCGCCTCGTATCTATTCTCGAAGGCGGTTATGATTTGGAAGGATTGAGTCTTTCAGCCGCTGCCCATGTCAGCCGCTTGATGCGAGGGTGATACATGTCTGATGTAGCAAACGCCGATATTAAGGCGATGAGTTTCGAAACCGCACTTGCGGAACTTGAAAAGATTGTCGGTAATCTTGAGCGCGGCGATGTTGAGTTGGAACAGTCTATTTTGATTTATGAGCGAGGTGAAGCGCTGAAAAATCATTGCGGTGCATTGCTCCAATCAGCCGAGGACAAGGTAGAGAAAATCAAGCTTTCGCGCGATGGCAAGGCAATCGGAACCGAACCGCTGGAATGAGAATGCCACCGCGAAGCCATTAATCTTTTGCCGCATTGAGCACAAAATCTTCTGCAAAATGGCTGATTGTTAGTTCATTTTTCGTGCAATAACTGTTCATGCGTTGAATAGCGCAATTGCAGCTGGCGGAGAATATCTCTACTTGGATATTGGAAACAAGGTTTATATAGAAATTGACGACCAAACCAGACACACCGTTACTGGATAAGGCTGCCACTCCGGCTGATCTCAGGCGTTTGGCGGAACGCGATTTGCCGCAGGTGGCCGCCGAACTGCGTGCTGAAATGGTTGATGCTGTCTCTAAAACTGGTGGTCATTTGGGCGCCGGGCTTGGCGTAGTCGAACTGACTGTAGCGCTGCATTATGTATTCAATACGCCGGACGACCGCGTGATTTGGGATGTGGGCCATCAGGCCTATCCGCATAAAATTCTCACTGGCCGCCGCGACCGCATCCGCACGCTTCGCCAAGAAGATGGGTTATCTGGCTTTACCAAGCGCTCCGAAAGCGAATTTGATCCGTTCGGCGCAGCACATTCGTCAACGTCAATTTCCGCTGGGCTGGGCATGGCCGTTGCGCGGGATTTATCCGGCAAAGATAACAATGTTATTTCTGTAATAGGCGATGGTGCCATGTCTGCAGGCATGGCCTATGAGGCATTAAACAACGCCGGCTCAATGGACGCGCGGCTGATTGTTATTCTCAACGACAACGACATGTCGATTGCCCCCCCAACAGGTGCAATGAGTGCTTATCTTGCGCGCTTGGCCTCCGGTCGCACCTATTTGGGTATGCGCGATATCGGCAAGAAGCTGACGAAATATCTCGGCCACCGCATCGATCGCGCCATAACGCGGGCGGTCGAACATGCCCGTGGCTATGTGACTGGCGGGACGATGTTTGAGGAGCTCGGTTTTTACCACATCGGCCCAATTGATGGGCATAATCTGGATTCGCTTATACCTGTACTGCGCAATGTGCGGGACAATTATAAAGGCCCGGTGCTCATTCATGTGGTGACACAAAAAGGCAAGGGGTATGCGCCCGCCGAAGCCGCAGCGGACAAATATCACGGCGTCAACAAGTTTGATGTTATCACCGGAACGCAATCCAAACCGCCGGCTAATGCACCAAGTTACACCCGCGTGTTTGGCGATAGTTTGGTCACGGAAGGCGGGTTTGACGACAAGATCGTCGGTATCACAGCCGCGATGCCCAATGGCACCGGCCTCGATATTTTCGGCAAAGCCTTCCCAAACCGGTTATTTGATGTGGGTATTGCCGAGCAACATGCGGTCACATTTGCAGCGGGGCTTGCAACCGAAGGTTACAAGCCGTTTGTCGCAATTTATTCGACATTTCTGCAGCGTGCATATGACCAAGTCGTTCATGATGTCGCCATACAAGGTCTGCCGGTGCGCTTTCCGATTGATCGTGCCGGATATGTTGGCGCGGATGGCGCGACTCATGCCGGCTCGTTCGATACGACCTATTTGACGACGCTACCAGGTTTTGTGGTGATGGCGGCAAGCGATGAGGCGGAACTTCGCCACATGGTGCGCACGGCAGCCGAGTATAATGAAGGCCCGATATCGTTTCGCTACCCGCGCGGCGACGGCGTTGGCGTTGACCTGCCGGAGCGGGGCTCGATATTGCAAATCGGCAAAGGCCACATCGTGCGCGAAGGAACACAAGTGGCGCTGCTGTCTTTTGGCACGCGCCTCGCCGAATGTGTGCTCGCCGCCGATCAGCTCGCCGCTGCCGGACTTTCAACGACTGTGGCCGACGCCCGCTTTGCCAAGCCGTTAGATGAAGATTTAATTCGCCGTTTGGCCAAAAACCATGAAGTGCTCATCACGGTTGAAGAAGGTGCTGTTGGCGGTTTCGGCAGTCACGTCATGCAATTCCTAGCGATGAACGGCCTGTTGGATCATGGACTTAAAGTGCGCCCGCTTTGCTTCCCCGATGAATACACCGACCACGCCAAGCCAGAGCGCATGTACGAACGTGCAGGCTTGGATGCGGCAGGGATTGTTCGCACGGTCTTCCGTGCATTGGGCAATGAGTTGAAAGCCCCAGCGCGGGCTTAGTGACTTTTCCTCGGCATTGATCTTATAATTGGTTGAAATTCAAGGTGACTGCAGCCCGTGCTTGCTACGAATTTGTTTGTTGAAGTCACGAATGGCTTCTGCGCTTCTATTCCCGCGCTGATCCCGCACGTCTATTATCCATATGGTTTCATGTTGAAATGTATATAACAGTGAAAACGCTGTCGCATGAATATGGTATTCTCGAACATTTTCATAATCTTCGTAGCACTCACCTGAATAAGGAAAGTCAGCCAGTAACAATTCTGCATTTTTAAGCGCCGCTAGTGCCGCTGCTCGATTAAGTTGCGGGTTTTTTTGGTAGTATGTGCGCATCCAGCGCAAGCCAAGGCCAGATGTTTCTAAATATTTAATTTCCATTTGGATCAGTTATTCAAATGTTTTGGATTGGGGAAAAGACGCCTCTTCGTCATCCATAAACCATTCATGAATTTGATCACCGGAAAGAGTAGCTGCTCCAGCTTTGACCAGTGACAAACCGGTTTGAATAAGTTCTCGTGTTGCCTTGCGCTCTTCGACCAAATTTTTTATCGCTTGATTTGTCATGAATGATGCAGAACGCCTATCAAAGCGGGCAATTTGTTCAAGCTCAGTCTTGAGGTCCATATCAATACGCGTTGTTAGCGATGCGGTTGGCATAATTATCTCACACTCCTGCTTTTCTATGTAAGGCTATGTAAGACATTGTAAGCGACGACCACCAGAAGTCAAATCAATCGTTTGACGCTCGGGAATAAAACTGGTTGTCACCAATCAAATTGCGATCTGATAACCAATTAAAAACCAAACTGTTTTCCAAATTCCTAACCGCACTTCTTTGCGGAGAATTTGTCTCTTTGCTGTAACCTCGATTCAGTTACAGGGAGATAATGATGCTGAAAACAGCACATATAGTGGCGCTAACGGCGCTTTCGCTACTGTGTATATGCGCAAGCAGCTTTGCCGCAGACTATCCGGCCTATGATCGCAAGATCGAAGCGGCGGTGAAGCAAATCGTGGCCAAAAAAGCCGGACCCATTCGCGGTGCATATGATTTTCATACCAAGGTTTTGAAAACTGCGGAATTCCAGGCCCCGGTCCGTCCGGCACTTGTTGCAGTCGCTGCATTGCCTGCGGTGTTTGAAAACGTCGATGTTGCGACCGTGACGGTTTCTCAAATTGTGATGTCGAATACCGCAAATTTTTCAGGTGCGCCAGAGTTTCCTACTCCGACTGTTGAATCGCTCGCCTCCATCAAGCTGGTGCAAGTCGCCGCCGTAGCCAATCGTAAAGTGCGGATGCTTTCGAGTTTCCTTTACTATTGAGCCTTGTTCGGGCATTGAAGCCCGATGTTGAAACCTGATTATTCTGCTAACCGCCTGCGGCTCGACGAAGCCTTGGTAAATCTTGGCCATTATAAATCCCGCTCACGAGCACGGGATGCGATTGTGCGCGGCACAATCTTAGTTGACGGGGTACCCATTTTGCGCCCCAGCCAATTGATTTCCAGCGTCAATGTGATCGCGCTGGATGACCCCGCACGGGGCTATGTCTCCCGCGCGGCGTTGAAACTCATTGCCGGGTTGGATCATTTTGGCCTATCACCTGAAGGTAAAGTGGCGCTGGATATCGGCGCTTCCACCGGCGGGTTCGTCGAAGTGCTGGTGGAGCGCGGCGCTGAGCATGTTATCGGCGTCGATGTTGGCCACGGCCAGATGGAGCGGCGCATGGCGGGCAACCGCAAGGTCACAAACCTTGAAGGCCAGAACGCCCGCGAGCTGGACGAAGACCATTTGGATGGCCGCAAGATCGAATTCGTCACCAGCGATGTCAGCTTTATCTCCATCAAACTGGCGCTGCCACCCGCATTGGATTTAGCCGAAGTCGGCGCGCAATGCGTTATTCTCGTTAAGCCGCAGTTCGAGGCGGGGCGCGAAGCCATCGGCAAGGGCGGCATCTTGAAAGACCCGACCCAATCCATGCCCGTTGCGCGCGAGTTGGAGCGCTGGTTTACCGAAGAAATGGGCTGGCGCTCGCTTGGCCTTATTGAATCGCCGATTGAAGGCGCAGACGGCAACAAAGAATATTTGCTCGGTGGCATAAAAGAAACGAACGGAACTGAAGACGAATGAGCCTGACCATACAATCCATGGGATCAAAAGGTGAGGGCATTGCCCACACCGAACAAGGCGTCGTCCATGTGCCATTCTCGCTTCCCGGCGAAGTGCTGAACGCCGCCGTCACAGGCTCGCGCGGCACGATGCTCTCGCTTTTGCAGCCATCGCCAGACCGTATCAAACCGGCCTGCGTGCATTTCGAAGTCTGCGGCGGCTGCGCCGTGCAGCATTGGAAGAGCGAACCGACCAATGCGTGGAAGCGCCAGATGATTATCGACGCACTGGCCTCGCGCGGCATCGAAACAACAGTGAACAGCATTTTGGGTGCAGAGCCCGGCGAGCGCCGCCGCGTGTCTTACACCGTGCGCGGCGATAAGCATGGCAAGCAGGTTGGTTTTAATGCCGCCGGTTCGCATCAGGTTATCGAAATCGACGAGTGCCCCGTTGCCAAGCCGGAACTGATTGCCTGCCTGCCGACGATGCGTGATTTGGCCAATTTGATGAAGCTGGACAAGAGCGGCAGCGGCCATATCACAGTGACGCTAACGACTGGCGGGCTGGACGTCAGCATTCACGGCATCGAAAAAGCCTCGACCGATATGCGTATGCAGATGAGCAGCTTTGCCATCAGCCGTGGTTTCGCGCGCCTCGCTATTGCCGAAGATATTATTGTTGAGCGCATCAAGCCGATTATTCATTTTGGCAAAGTGCCGGTATCGCCGCCGCCGGGCGGCTTTTTGCAGGCTTCCGAGCGCGTGGAAATCGCGATTGCGACGCTTATCAACACGCATATCGGCAAGTCCAAGCGCGTGGTGGATATGTTCGCCGGTTCAGGTGCTTTCACATTCCGCATCGCAGAATTTGCGCCCGTTCACGCCATCGAAGGCGACCTGCCTGCCGTGAACGCGATTGATCGCGGACGGCGCGGCTTGCAAGGCTTTAAGGCCATCACTGTCGAGCAGCGCGACCTGTTCCGCCGCCCGCTGCGCCCGCTGGATTTGAAGCCGTATGACGCTGTAGTTTTCGATCCGCCGCGCGCAGGCGCGGAAGATCAATGCGCTTGGCTCGCCAAATCCGCCATCAAAAAGATCGCCGCCGTGTCCTGCAATCCAGCCACGCTGGCGCGTGATTTACGCATACTGATCGACGGCGGCTACAAACTGCTCAGCGTCACGCCATTCGACCAATTCCTATGGTCGCCGCATGTAGAAGCCGTCGCGCTGCTGGAGCGGTGAGCGGGTATTAGTGCCGGTTAGATTCAAAGAACAAGCATCAGCTTTGGTATCTTCAGGGATTTCGGGGGCAGTTTACCAATTGCCACCGCCGCCGCTTTTAACCGCTCCCGCTTGCGGGAGCAGAGGTGCGCTGCACCGGTGAGGGGACGTCCCCTCTCCAGTCCTCCGGACGTCCTCTCCCGCAAAGCGGGCGAGGTTGAACGCTCCGGCTTTTGTGAAAACCAGCGGCGTTTCTCTCCAAATTTTGCATGAATGCTCAAGACGAATCCTGCCGCTCGCCAGCATAAATTGCCAGCAAATGGCATTCGAGCAAAACCTCGTCGATCTCATGCGTTTTGCGTTTTTCTGAGGCAGGCGCAGGGCCGGGACGCATGGGGGAATAGCGGTGCGCCAAATTTTGCGCATAAGCCAAATCGCGCTGCTCATACCAGCGGGCAAGGCGTTTGGCGTGGCGCGGTAAATTCTCCAGCGCGTGTTTCAGCGCCAGAATGCGAAGAGCCAACGATGCAGCGGGCACAGGTGTTCTATCAGGCGCATCAGAATCCTCGCCAGAATAAAACCCATCCATATCCGGCGCTTCACGCCCGAATAGTTTCAGCGGATCAATAAAATTAAACGCAGGCAAGCGCTCACCGGATTGCGGGTTAGGCCGCGAAAACACAAGAAATTCCGCCAGCCCGTCGCGCCGCGCAGGGCGCAGTTTGAACCCGCGCAACGCCATCTCATGCGCCACAATCATAATCAGTCGCCGAACGGCAGATTCAGCAGGGCGAAGAATACGCAGCGCACGGCGATAAAGGAAAAACGGCAGTGTCGAGAGTCTGCCGCCAGAAACCAGCCCAAGCGAAGCCATCAGCGCCACGATGATCGTGAGCAGCGCGGTGCGGTTTCGGTGTATGACTAGCGGCCAGTTCATTTCTTGCTTTTGCCTTCCGTTTCAAACTGCGAAGAAACATAGAGCAGGCTGTGCGGGTGTGGACAAAATCGATGAAAATAATTTGCGCGCCCAGCCTTCCCCCTTGCGGGGAAGGTGGCGCCGCTAGGCGACGGATGGGGGTGGTGACGACGGCAATCCACTTGCAAAACGTAGCAATATCAGTATCTTAATTCGCAACCGCGCATCTTCTTTACCACCCCCATCCGACCGCTAACGCGGCCACCTTCCCCGCAAGGGGGAAGGCAGGAGACGGCGCAATTTTCGTGGACAAAACCGCAAACTTACACCGAAAAGCTCCTCCTCTCCCCGCTTCTTCAGCGGGG
>JAYSWX010000005.1:0-37405 GCA_043717855.1 Phyllobacterium sp. | reverse complement strand
GGGAGATCGCGCACCACCGTTCGCTGACAAATAAAAAAGACCGAAATTATCGATCTCCCCACTTGCGGGGGAGATGCCGACAGGCAGAGGGGGGCGCGACGGAGTGCAATGTCTATCTCGCCCTTGGCGGGCGAGAATGCAAAAACTTAGGTTTAGCTCTTGCTAAGCCTTAGTTTTTGCAAGAGCGGGGGTATCGTCTGCTCGATTTTTGAGAGTTTTGGCGGCGCGGAAGGGTCCCCTCTCTTGAAATATCTAAGGCTTAGCAAGGGCTAAACCTAAGATATTTCATTCTCCCCCGCATGGGGGGAGATAGACGCATCGCCTAAACTAACTATAATCGACACCAATAAAATCCAATTTCTGGAGGCATGGTATGAACATTTCGGCTAGATCCGTGCGCTTTGATGATGCCTCGATGTGGGTTGATCTCTCCGATGGCCGGACAATTGGTGTGCCGCTGGCATGGTATCCCCGGCTGTTGCACGCCACGCCAACGCAACGTTCCGCCTTTGAAATTTCTCCGCTTGGTATTCATTGGGCGGAACTTGATGAGGATATATCAGTCGCCGGAATCATCGCGGGCAGGGGTGATATGACCCAAAAACACAAGCGCGTGGCCTGAGCCAGGGCCGACAGCACCCCAATTTACCAAAACTATCCACCCTAAAACTCATCCTTTCGCTTCCCGCGCGATAATGGTAGCCATTGGTGGGGCGGGGGCTTGAGAGGGCGGCGATATTTTGCTGGATGCGCATAAACTGTCGGATTTTATTGGTTCCATATATGATTGCATAGCTGCGCCCGCCAATTGGCCGCAGGCATTGAACAATATTGTGCAGCACTTTGAGAGTGATGTTGTTTGGCTAAGCGTCAATATTCCGCGCCTTCGCACAACGCGGCTGGCGGCTGTTGCGGGTGATCCTGTGAAGTCACAGCTGTTGATGGTCAATGTCGAGAAAAACCCCTTCTTTGAAATCATGCACAAAATGGAGATTGATGAGCCCGCCGGCGTGCAAAAACTCTGTGAGCTTATGGGGCCGACAGGGCTGGAGCATTTCCAAAACAGTGCTTTTGTGAAGGATTATGCCGTGCCCGCCCGCATGGGCGATGGCGTTGGCATATCACTTATGAACCAAACGGATCGTATTGCCACACTCGGCATGGTCAGTTCGCTGGACAGATCGCCCTATGCGGCCGCTGAGTTCAGCGCGCTTGCGCAGCTCGCCCCCCATATCCGCCGCGCGGTGATGATTGGCGATTTGTTTGAAACGCAGGCGCGTGAAAGCAATATGTTCCGGGAGATGGTTGAGCGTTTTAACTTGGCGGTTCTTGTGGTGAATTGCGACATGCAGCTATTGTTCGCCAACCCCATCGCCGAGGATTATCTACGCGATGGTGCTTTGATAAAAGTGAATGCGCAAAAACTAATTGTTCAAAGCGAATTGGCACATTTTGCCATAAGAAAAGCAGTGCAGTTATCAGAGCGTGAAGAGGTTGTCTTGGCTGGCTCCGGCATCGGCGTTCCGCTTTATAAAACGCAGTTTCCGGCAATCGCGCATGTTCTGCCATTGGGCCAGCGCAATGAGAAATTTCAGTTTCACAATCAAGCTGCCGCTGCAATTTTTATCGCCACCCCAAGGAGCGATGCACTGGCCACGATTGACGCCATTGCCTCACTGTTTGGGCTTACCGCAGCTGAAAAAAATGTGACTTTGCAAGCGGCCAACGGGCAATCTGCCACTGAGATTGCCCTTTCGAGGGGGGTATCGGTGGATACTGTGCGCACGCAAATGAAGACAGTCTATGACAAGACGGGCCAATCCAACCAAGTCGGTCTGCAAAAGCTAATCCGCGATCTGACGCCGCCGCTCACGCAAGATTGATATCGGCGAGTGGCTCATGCGCCCGGGACGTAAACGGGTAGTTTGTGCCTGCGGTTCACTGCAATGGCCTTGATTCAAAAATTGCCCTCGAGGCGATTAAAACCTCACTGCTTTTCCAGTGCAACGCCAAAATTCCCCAAGGTAAACAATTAGTTAACTACCATTTTAGCCATGCGCATAACGCATGACACAATCCCGCTTACCAGTCTTGCTCATCATTGTGCAGTGCACCATGTTTTACTAAGAGGACAAAATCGGGAGGGAAGAAAGGACCATACTATGAACATTCGTTTTTTATCCCGCATGTTTCCACGGGTTGCCACGCAGAGAGAGCTGGAGATGGCTTACTTGAATCAATCTACATCCATGATTGATCTTGAATATCGTGAGCGCGAAATTGATCGTGGCCGGTTTCAACGCCGCAACTATTGATCTTTGCTAGTGTTTGCGCGCCTGCACCAAGTAGGCGTTAATCACGGTGTCGCCCAGAGCGCGGGCGGCCTCCAGGCGGTGGAGGCCTTCCACCAACACATGCCGCTTGCCGTCGAAGCGCACTTGGATCGGCATTTTGTGGCCGTTTTCCAGCATATCCTCAATGAGCATCTGCACTTTGGCCGGGTCCAGCGTTTTGCGCCGCTCAGTGGGAATGTAGATGCTTTCGAGTTTTACGGCTGTGATGGCAAGCATGGAATCTCCCTCTTTGCGCCAATCTAGCAGACGGATTGCGTTTCATCACGCACTTATCACGAATGCGTGGCTCACCGGCTCGTGAATTGGTTGTTATCGGCAAGTTTGCCAAAACCAAGTTGTGGCAATGACGCCGCACGAAATCTTGGAGACTTGCCATGTTAAAATCCCTTATCCTCGCCGCTTCGCTCACCTTCGTTTTTGCTGGTGCCACACTTGCCGATGATATGAAGGTTGAGCCGATGAAATGCGACGATGCTTCTATGATGAAAGTTGAAAAAGACGTGATGGCGATGGATGCCGCCAACAAAGACCACATGAAAATGGGCATGGACGAATTGGCGATGGCCAAGGATTCCATGAAGGCCAAGAAAGATGATGATTGCGCCATGCATCTTGGCAAGGCTGCCATGGAATCCATGTCAAAAATGTAAGTATTTTTGATATGTTTTGGCCCCGGCGCTAGCGCGCCGGGGCTTTTTCTTGTGCTTTTCCCGCTGTCAATTTGCGCAAAATTACCAGTTGCTCCTCTTGTTGCTCCATCAGCTTCACCAGCTTTTCTTGGCGCAGATCATCCATTTTTTCATGCAGCGCCAGAATTTCGAGTTCCGCTTTCAAATTAATTTCATAATCATGTGCCGCTGCCAGCCGGTCTTTTTCGGATTGGCGGTTCTGCGACATCATGATGATCGGCGCTTGCAGCGCGGCCACCATCGACAAAATCAGATTGAGGAAAATGAACGGGTAGGGATCAAACGCGCGACCGGAAAAATTCAGTACCACATTGGTGGCGACCCACAGCACCAATATCGTCACAAAAATTATGATAAAGGTCCACGATCCACCGAACGCCGCCACTCTGTCGGCAACACGCGCGCCGAATGTCATTTTGGTTTTGTCAGGCTCGGCAAGATTGCGGCTGATGCGCGAGCGTGAGGCGATTTTATCCAGCACGCGGCGCTCGCTTGGCGTCAGGTCAGATGGCTGCATGTTCATCAGCCGCTTTGATAATTCCAGAATTTCGTCAGCCATGTTTTCCTCGCGCGTTGCCAGCACTTAGCGCCTGTTTTTACCGAAAGTCTCGCCCAATTCCACGGAATGATTGCCATATTTGGCGCGAAGTGTGTCCATAGCCGTTTCGGCCTTGGCGCGTTTGGTGGCCAGCGGATCGACCAAATCTTGCGGGTCGGCCAGTTTCGGGTCCGTGAATTCGGAAACGCCGATGCCTATCAGCCGAAATTTTGTGCCGTCAATTTCGCGCTCCAACAGGTTCAATCCGGTGCGGAAAATCCGGTCGGCAAGCTGGGTCGGGTCACTAAGCGATTTGTTGCGGGTGCGGGATTTGAAGTCTTGGGTTTTCAGTTTCAGCACCACAGTTTTGCCAGCGGTTTCCGCTTTCTTTAAGCGCCGCGCGACCTTTTCTGACAGCTCACGCAAAATCGGGCGCAGGTCTGAAAGCTCCGACAAATCGGTGAAAAAAGTTGTCTCCGCCGATATGCTTTTCATGTCTGAGGTCGGGTCAACAGGGCGGTTATCCAAGCCCCGCGACAGACGGAATAGGCGTTGGCCCATCACGCCGTAGCGCTTCATCAGCACGTCTTCCTCCATGGTTTGCAATTGGGCAATCATGGTGATGCCATCTTTCGCCAGCCTTTCCTCGAAGGCCTTACCAACACCCCAGATTTTGGAAACGGGCAGGGCGCCCAAGAACGGCACCACTTCATCCTTGCCGATGATTGAAAATCCGCGCGGCTTTTCCAAATCTGAGGCGATTTTGGCGAGGAATTTGCAATAGGAAAGGCCAACGGAAACCGAGATGCCAATTTCATTTTGGACCCGCTTGGCAAACCGCGCCAAGGTGAGGGCAGGCGGCAGGCGGTGCAGTTTTTCTGTGCCGGAGAGGTCCAGAAACGCCTCGTCAATCGAAACCGGCTCCACCAGCGGCGTCATTTCCAGCATCATCTGGCGCACTTCACGGCCAACGCTGGCGTATTTTGCCATGTCCGGTTTGATGACAACCGCGTGCGGGCAGGCTTCCAGCGCCTTGAACATTGGCATGGCGGAACGCACACCATGCACCCGCGCCACGTAGCAGGCGGTGGAAACCACGCCGCGCTTGCCGCCGCCGATAATCACCGGCAGGTTTGCCAGTGCGGGGTTATCGCGCTTCTCGACAGACGCATAGAAGGCATCGCAATCGACATGAGCGATGGAAAGGTCGAACAACTCGTCATGATGTGCAAGGCGCGGAGAGCCACAGGAAATGCACCGCCGTGCGGGTTTAATCTGCATGGCCAGACAATCACGGCAAAATCCAAACTGCGGTGTCTTGACAACGTCCATCATGCTAGGAACAATACAGGAACATGGAGAAGGAGTCTAACACACTGTTGGGGCTTACGTTGAGTGGAACATATTTTGATCGCCACCCGGCAGGGCTTGTAGCGCTTTGGCAACGCTGGCGGCATGAATACCGGAACTTTCCGCAAACGCGGTGAGCGTCGGTTCGTGCGCGACGATGAATTGCAGTACGCCTGCAAGAAACGCCGGTTCCTGTGCCGCCTCGCGGATTTGTGAAGCATCAATGCCGGAAAGGTCGAGAAAGCGGCGCATCAATGTTTCATCGCCCGCCAGCCAGACCAGCGCGTTGATTGCCATCTCTTCGGGAGCCACTTTATCCGGTTTCAGTGCCATAGTCTTGCATCCAATCGTGTTTATTTGTTCAATCGTTCCCTAGTTCTTTGCGTTTCGTCAATCAAATCCATTTATAACTGCATCGGCAATAGGTTGTTTTCCGAAGAAAACAGACCATAGGAAAGGATGACATGGCAAAGCGCGTCATGATCGTTGAAGATAATGAGCTGAATATGAAGCTCTTCAAAGACCTGATCGAAGCATCAGGCTACGAGACGATTCGTACCCGCAATGGGCTCGAAGCGCTTGATCTTGCGCGTTTGCACAGGCCCGATTTGATCCTCATGGACATTCAGTTGCCCGAGGTTTCGGGGCTTGAAGTGACCAAATGGATCAAAGACGATGATAAATTGCACCGCATACCTATCATTGCTGTCACAGCGTTTGCCATGAAGGGCGATGAGGAGCGCATCCGTCAGGGTGGCTGCGAGGCTTATATCTCCAAACCTATTTCGGTTTCTAAATTTGTTGAGACGATCAAATCCTATCTTGGCGACGCTTGAGATAGAGGGAGCAGACGTATGACCGCGAAAATTCTGGTTGTTGATGATATTCCGGCAAACGTGAAATTGCTGCAAGCGCGGCTGACAGCTGAATATTTTGAAGTTGTCACAGCAACCAATGGCCCTGATGCGCTGGCAATCTGCGAGCAGGGCGGCATTGATCTCATTCTCTTGGATATTATGATGCCGGGAATGGATGGATTTGAAGTCTGCTCGCGCCTGAAGGCGGACCCTGCCACGCAGCACGTGCCTGTGGTTATGGTCACTGCGTTGGACCAACCCGCCGACCGCGTTCGCGGCCTGACGGCAGGTGCTGATGACTTTTTAACAAAGCCAGTCAATGACTTGGCGCTGATGTCTCGTGTAAAAAGTCTGGTGCGCTTGAAGACTTTGACCGATGAGTTGCGCCTTCGCGCGGCAACTACACGGGCAATTGGCATCGATGAATTGCTCAGCGGCAAGCTGGGCGAGACGCAGGGCAAGGCGCGGCTACTTCTTATTGATGAGCGCCAATCATCCGCAGAGCGCATTGCCAAGTCGCTGACGGGAGAGTTTCTCGTCGACATGACGCAAGATCCGCAGGCTGGATTCTTCCAGGCGGTTGAAAAGAATTATGATTGCGTTTTGATTACCACTGCATTTGCCAATTTTGATCCGCTGCGCATTTGCTCGCAGCTGCGCTCGCTTGATCGCACACGCTTTTTGCCGATTTTGCTTATTGCGGAACCCGGCGAGCAGGATCGCATCATGCGCGCGCTCGAACTTGGTGTGAATGATTTTGTCGTGCGCCCTGTCGACCCGCAAGAACTTGTGGCGCGTTTGCGCACGCAGGTGCGCCGCAAGCGCTTCAATGAGGCCTTGCGCCAAAGTGTGGTGCAGACCATTGAAATGGCGGTCACAGATGGCCTCACAGGGCTGCATAACCGCCGCTATATGGATAATCATATGCAGAGCCTGTTTGACCGCGCCACGCAGCGCAAGCGGCCTTTGTCATTTATGATGACCGACATTGATAAGTTTAAAACCATCAATGATACATTCGGCCATGATGGCGGCGACGATGTGTTGCGCGAATTTGCGCTGCGTTTGCGCCGTCAGGTGCGTGGCGCAGATTTGGTGTGCCGCTACGGCGGCGAAGAGTTCGTGGTGGTGATGCCTGATACTGATGCGGATGTGGCTGCCCGCGTTGCAGAGCGGGTTCGCGCAGCTATCGAGAATGAGCCGTTTATCGTCAATGGCGGGCGTTCAATCAGCGTGACAACATCAGCCGGTGTTTCGACCTTGCTACCGGGGCTGGACGGCGTTGCGGATTTGATGAAGCGTGCGGACCGGGGCCTTTACGAGGCGAAAAATGCCGGACGTAACCGCGTTGTCCAGTTGGCAGCCTGATAATTAACACTTGTAACTAATTGATTTCTTTCTTGAATTTTTAATTGTTAGTTTGCAGTTGCTTTTTTCTGACTTAACGTCAAAATATATCTCTGTGCTCCAGCGCGTAGCGTATTCCTGTGAGCGCGGTGCCCCCATGATGCTCAGGTCCGCCGCATCTCCTGGGTCGTGGGGACTCGTCGGCCGGTGTGGCATTTCCCCGCGTGGAAATCTCTTAACGAGTATGCCTACCGGCCGACCCCAATTTTCGCAAAATCGCTTCAAAAGCTGTAGTGATAAGTCAAATGAGGCAATTTTCTGCGCTTCCGGTGCTTATGGACTTAATGTCCACTGCGCTCCGGTTCTCGAAAATCACCTCATTTGACTTATCACTACAGCTTTTGAAGCGACTTCTTGCCAGCGAAATTACGCGCACAAAAAAGCCGCCTCAAACGGGCGGCGATTTTATCAGAATGTGAAGACCAAATTACTTGATCTTTACTTCCTTGAAATCAACATGCTTGCGCACGACTGGATCGTACTTACGCTTGAGCATTTTCTCCGTGTAGGTACGGCTGTTCTTTGTTGTTACGTAGAAGAAACCAGTATCAGCTGTCGAAATCAGCTTGATTTTGATGGTCGTTGCCTTGGCCATTTTATTTGTCCTGTCTTGCCGGATTTAACCGCGTCACATTAAACGCAACAGACCGGTGGTCACCGGCTTCACGAATTTTGCCGGAAACTACGGATTGCCTGACAAATGTCAACCCCGCTTGTTGGTGAAGATGGTCCTTGTGAGGGCAACAATCAGATAAAAGGCAAAAAATATCGCAAGCGTCCATGCAAATCCATGTGGACCGGCGACATCCATGCCCACGCCGATGGCTTGTGGCCCGATTAACATGCCAATCGCATAGCAAAATATGAAGGCGGCGTTAGCCGACGCCAGTTCCTTGCCACTGAGTCTTGAGCCCAAATGGGCAAGGCCGACGGTATAAAGTCCCGCAATCATGCCGCCCCACACGAACATCAGTGCCGCCAACATATACCAGTCGCCAGATGCAGCGGGCATGAGCAATACGCCTGCCAGCCCAAGCGCGGCGATAACGATCAATATGATCCTGCGGTCTTTAACATGGTCGCTGAGCAGCCCGAGCGGGATTTGGAACATCAGATTACCAATCCCGACCATCGTCATCAGCAACGCTGTATCGCCCTCACTATAGCCAAGCCTTGAGCCATAGACCGGCAACAGGGCAAACCCTCCGGTTTCGACAGCGCCATAAACCAGCACCGCTGCTGTTGCGGTTGGAACTTTGGTTACATAGGGCATAAATGGCACGTGGTTTTCGCTCTGGATATTTGGACTTTCGCGCCAAGCAAGCGCGACAGGAATGATGCCGAGTAAAACGACGGTCGCCCCAATGCCAAATGGCAAAAAGCCCTGACTGCCGACTTTCGAGAAAATATAGGGGCCGAGCGCAAAGCCGAGCGAT
Source organism: Phyllobacterium sp. (assembly GCA_043717855.1). Lineage (GTDB taxonomy): Bacteria > Pseudomonadota > Alphaproteobacteria > Rhizobiales > Rhizobiaceae > JANMEX01. The sequence goes on along the minus strand of JAYSWX010000005.1, from coordinate 28,774 downwards.
AGCAGCGTGGCATAGATGCCCAGCACGAGCCCGCGATATTTTGCCGGTGTCGAATGGCTGATCCAAAATTCGGAAAGTATGAAAAGTACAGTCAGCGCTGCGTGAAGTGCAAAGCGCAGCACAATCCAGCTCCAAAACGAGGACACCAGAAAAAAGCTGGAAAATACTGCCGCGCCGAAAATCATCGTCAGAATCATCGCGGTCGCCACACCAACGCGCGATGCAAATGGTGTCGCCAGTGGTGCCGCCAAGATGGAGGCGATGCCTGCAAAGGCCGTATTGAGGCCAATCATTGAGGCCGAATAGCCACGGTTTTCCAGAATCACCGTCAGAAGCGGCATTCCCAGCCCGATGCTGGTTCCTACAACGCTGATTGAGGCAATGGCTGCGGCGGCGGAAAGCCAGTGGACCCGGTCGTCTTCTTGTATGCTCAAAGGATGGTTCCTGCCGTCATGTCACGCTGCGGATATACTTGCCGTATCTTTGTTGATACGTCGGGATTTCATGGCTGGATTGTAACGTAGGGTCAATCACGATGTGGTTAAAAACATCGGACAAAATCGTGCGGGTGATGTTTGGCAGATCAAGGTCTTTGGTTTCGCCATAGGTTGGCCATACCATGTCCTCCAATTCACCGCCGCCTTGGTGTGCGGTAACAACAGCATGTTCACGGAAGCAGGCGAAGAAACTGGTGTCGAAGCGTCTTTTGAGGCCGGGCGGCGTTATGGCGCGGGCGACGAACCGCAGCGCACCAAGGTTGGGAGCATAGGCCAAGTCCGTGAACGTCTGCCAGTCTTGGGAGTTGGCTTGGAACGGGGCGGGCAGGCCGATCAGTAATCCGGTTTCCTCATAGGTTTCACGAATGGCTGAAAGCGCGAGTGCCGCCGCCCGCCGTGCACTGATTTTCATGGCAGTGGAAAGTGCAGCCCTATCAAGATATTGCAGCCCATGCGGCGTCTTAATCCCGTGGTCGCACGCATCAGTTCTGCCGCCGGGAAACACATATTTGTTCGGCATAAACACATGCGCGCTGCTGCGACGGCCCATAAGAAAGCGCGGCTCGCTGCCTGAGCGGTCGATGAGTATAAGCGATGCGGCGAGCGCTGGTTTTAGGGGCTTGGCCTTTGTCTCAGATGACGTTGACTTGGTCATCTTCGCCGCCGAACCCGTGCATATAGTTCGCCCATTGCAGGCCGATGATCGCGCCTTTGACGGGCTGTAGCAGGCCAAGCGACATAATTATTGTGACAGGTATCCACAAGGCCAGATGCAGCCAGCTAGGCCAGTTTGTCAGCATTTCGGTCGCCATAAAGCCGCCGACAACTATGTGGCCCACAATCGACACCACGATGTAGGCGGGCAGGTCATCCGCGCGTTGCGGGGTAAAATCCTCGCCGCAGATAGCGCAATTATCCACCGGCTTCACAAACGCGCGAAACAGCTTGCCATTGCCGCAATGCGGGCAACGCCCGCGAAAGCCGCGCTTCATGGCAGGCAGAACCGGGCGGGTCTCGCGCTGCGCCATATCACCGGTCAACATTTGAACACTCATCTGCGTTTTGCACCTTTCGCCGGTTTGCCAGCGCTTGCGCGGCCAACGGGACCATAGTTCGATTTGCGGATGTGGCGCTTCGCTTTGTGGAAGGATTGCGAAACACCGGCAAGCGCCTTGGGTTTTGATACCATTTCGTAGCGGATGGAACCGGCATAGACCTGCACATCCGTCAGCTTCACTTCAACTGCATCGCCGAGCCGGTAGCCTTGGCCGCTACGCTCGCCGACCAGCGCATGGCTGGCTTCCACGAAATGGTAGTAGTCGTCTTCCAATGTAGATACGGGCACAAAGCCGTCAGCGCCATAGGCGGGCAGGGTGACAAATAGACCCGCCCCCACCACGCCGGAGATGCGTCCGTCGAAAACCTCGCCGATACGATCCTTGAGGTGGTTGGCAATGAGCCGGTCTATCGTATCGCGCTCGGCCGCCATGGAGCGGCGCTCGGTCGAGGAAATCATCCCGCCAATTTCCGCAAGCTGCGCCTCTTCCTCGCTCGTCAAACCATCATCGCCAAGGTTCAGCGCCTTAATCAGCGCACGGTGGGCGATAAGGTCCGAATAGCGGCGGATGGGCGAGGTGAAATGCGCGTATTTGCGCAGATTCAGGCCAAAATGCCCGATGTTATCTGGATTGTACACCGCTTGGCTTTGCGAGCGCAGCACCACTTCATTCACCAGTGTTTCACTGACAGTACCGCGCACTTGCGATAGAATATTGTTGAAATCTTTCGGGCGCAGCGCAATGCCTTTGGCCAGCGGAATATCCAGCGTCTTCAAAAATTCACGTAGCGATTCCTGTTTGGCAAGCGATGGCTGATCGTGGATGCGATAGACCAGCGGCTGTTGCTTGGCTTCCAATGTTTCGGCAGTCGCGACATTGGCGAGGATCATCATTTCTTCGACCAAACGATGTGCGTTGAGCCGCTCGGGGATGAAAACCTTGTTCACGGTGCCATCGGCATTAAGCAATATCTTGCGCTCAGGTAGGTCCAAATCCAAAGGCTGGCGCGAAATGTGACCGCGCTTCAGGGCGAAATAAGCCTCGTACAGCGGCTTCAGTACACTTTCCACCAGTGGGCCGGACTTCTCATCCGGCGCGCCGTCATAGGCCGCTTGAGCTTGCTGGTAGGACAATTTGGCATGGCTCTTCATCATGACGCGATGAAACGAATGGCCTGTTTTCGTGCCGTCCTTGGTTATTGTCATCCGCACCGCAAGTGCCGGACGATCCTCCAATTCACGCAGCGAGCACAGATCGTTAGATATCCGCTCCGGCAGCATGGGCACCACACGGTCAGGGAAATAGGTCGAGTTGCCGCGCTTCAAGGCCTCGGCGTCTATCGGCGTTCCTGTTCGGATATATGCCGCAACATCGGCAATCGCGACGGTGATGATGTAACCACCGGGATTGTTCGGATTGGTATCCGCAATCGCATAAACCGCATCGTCATGGTCCTTGGCGTCTGCCGGATCAATGGTGATAAGCGGCAGGTCGCGCCAGTCCTCGCGGCCTTTGAGCGTCGCGGGCTTTGCCGCCGCCGCCGCATCCAGCACCGCCTGCGGGAACACATTGGGGATGCCATGCATGTGAATGGCAATCAACGAAATAGCTTTTTCAGAACTGATTGATCCCGCCACATTGATGACCTTGCCGCGCGCGATGCCATAGCGCCCGACGCGCACTGGCTCCACCTCAACCAGATCGCCATCCTTCGCAGCACCCCGGAAATCAGGGTCAATAATCAACTCCGGCTGGCGGCGCTCCACGGGGTCAATGCGTAGTTCGCCATTGGCCAGTTCGCGGAAAATGCCCAGCACAAGGCCTTTGTTTTTATCCAGTTTCTTCACCACGCGGCCGGTATAGCCAGCCTCGCCATCCTGGCCGAAAAGACGGACCAAAACGCGGTCGCCGATGCCGGGCGCGGGTCCGGCGGCGTTGCGTGCGGTTTTAATGGTGACAGTCGGGGCTTTGCCCTGTGCCTCGTCCCACTCTACAGGGCGGGCCACCAGCGAGCCGTCTTTATCGCGCGTAAAAATATCCATCGCCAAAACCGGCGGCAATGCTCCAGAAACGGCAAGTGTCTTGCCCTGCTTTTTCAGCGCGCCTTCGCCCTTCAATTCGCGGATCATGGCTTTGAGAATAACCCGATTATCGCCCTTGATACCAAAGGCCTTGGCAATATCGCGCTTGGATGTATCGCCGGGATTTTCGCGCAAATAGGCCAAGAGCGCTTCACGATCCGGCAAATCCCCGCGCCGTTTGCCGGAAGCCGAAGCTTTTGACTCCGTTGCCTTCGTCACATTAACACCAGTCCCGGGAATCCGCCGCGCCATATTGATTTTATCCTACAAGCTATGGTGCAGGTATTGGCATTTTTGGCGGGGGTAGGGAAAGGGGAAAGTGAGGCGGGCCATTTGCACAGTACGACAATTCAAAATCCACCACTCGCGGTCGTCATTCCGGATCGGCGCTGCGCTTGTCCGGCATGACAATCGTAGGTATTGTCGCTCATCTCAAGAGCATAGGTATTTTGAATGAAATCGAGCAAAAAGATCGGCAGAAACGCTTCCTGTTGGTGCGGGTCGGGTGAAAAATTTAAATATTGCCATCTAAATCGCGAACGGGACGAAAAACCAAAACATTGGGAAACGGCCGCGGAGTTCAGAAGCTTATTTTCCGCGGAATATTGTTCAGCGCCTGATGCTTGGCATCATGAGTGCGACAAAAAAATAGTTCGGGCGCACACCGTTCCCAAGTCGAGCAGTCTATCGAAAATTGCACGCAACGGCCATGTATTAGCATTCGTCCCTACGCTAGAAAATATCGCCAAAAATCATGGCCGTCTTTTGCCCGTATCACGAGGTGTAAATCAAGCATCGACATTCAATGGATTTTGCAAAAAGCATGACAATGATATTTTTTCACCAATTGAAAATTATGATTTTATTGGAACGCCAGAACAGTGCTTTTTACTTGCCTATCGAGCTAATGCGCGCGAGATTTACACAAAAAAAGCTCAATCAAAAACGCAAAACCTAATGAAATCGGCGGATCGTGGGCGCAATATAGAGCAACAAAAATCCATCCAATTGACTGCATTTTTGCATTCGCTAGGCACAAATGCGGGAGTAAGTGATAACGATTATCACAAGAAAGAATTTGATAAAACTCTGATAGCCAAAGATTTTAGCGGTGTGAGATCATACATATTGTTTTTCAGGGATGCACCAGATGTAATGTGTTCCGCTAGTTACTTCCCTGATGAGGATTTTGATGGCGATCGCTTGCAAGATCTTAGTGATTTCAGCAAAATTGCTAATGCTATAACGTTTTCGTCATTTTGGTCGGGTCACTGTGGAGTTGTTGTTTTTTCGTGGTTGGAAAATAGCGACCCCGTTTGTAAAAGGTTCATTGAAACTTTGGACCATAAATCGGACAAAGAAATACCAAATGCGCTCATTCGCTTTTTCTTTGAAGTCACTGAAAACGTTCAATTGTGCCCCGAATGGTGGGAATCCTTAACGCAAGTAACGCGCGATTGTTTGATCGACAGAATGGCGCGGTCAGCCAATCCATACAGAAGCCAACCAGTGCATGCATTAAAAGATGATGGGCTAAACTACGTCGATTGGCATTTATCAGAAAGAAGGCGGGTTGGATTCTGATTTTTTGATTACGGTGACAATGCACTGTGACCGTAACTCACGCCCTGTGCGGTGTCCAGACACCGCACAGGGCGTTCGCCATAATCCGTCATTTTCAGGTACCAAAGACGAGAGCTATTTCACATTGTCGTAATCAAACAACGCAAATCAGCTATGCTTTCGACTTTGCCTTCTTAACCGCTGGCTTCTTCGCTGCCGCCTTGACCGGAGCTTTTTTCGCCGCCACCTTTTTCACAGGTTCTTTACCTGCTTTCGCGGCGATGAGCTCAATGGCTTCTTCCATTGTCACGGATGCCGGGTCTTTGCCTTTTGGCAGGGTGGCGTTGGTTTTGCCGTGGTTAATGTACGGGCCATATTTGCCGTCGCGCACGGTTATTGGTTGGTCGTCTGCCGGATGGTTGCCAAGCGTTGCCAGTGCCGCTGGCGTGCCTGTGCGGCCACGGCCGGGGCCTTTGGCGATCTTATCAGCGATGACTGCGACAGCGCGGTTGAGGCCGATGGAAAACACTTCATCGACATTTTCAATGTTGGCATAAGTGCCATCATGCAAAATATACGGGCCGTAGCGACCGATGCTGGCGGAAATCATTTTGCCGGATTCCGGGTGCTGGCCGATATCGCGGGGCAGGGACAGGAGCGCCAGCGCCTTTTCGTGGTCGATACTTTCCACGGTCCAGCCTTTAGGCAGTGAGCCGCGTTTGGCTTCCTTGCCATCGCCGCGTTGCACGTAAGGCCCGAAGCGGCCTGTGCGCAACGAAATTTCTTCGCCGGTGAACGGGTCTGAGCCCAGCAACTTTGGCTCATCCAGTCCGCCGCCGCCATCGCCCTCAGCAGCGTTTTCTGCGCCGAGCTGTTTGGTGTAGCTGCATTCCGGATGGTTGGAGCAGCCGACGAACGCGCCGAACTTGCCGAGTTTGAGGCTCAAATTACCTGTGCCGCATTTTGGACAAATACGCGGGTTGGACCCATCTGCACGTGGCGGAAACGCCAGCGGCGCGAGGTCTTCATTCAGCACATTCAGTACATCGGTAATGCGCAACTCTTTTGTGTCGTTGATTGCGGCAGAGAAGTCTTTCCAAAACTCGCGCAGCACAACCTTATAGTCGAGTTTGCCGTCCGATACCTCGTCCAGCCTTTCCTCTAGGCCCGCCGTATAATCATATTCGACATAGCGTTTGAAGAAACCTTCGAGGAAGGCCGTAACGATGCGGCCCTTCGAATCAGGGAACAGCTTGCGCTTTTCGAGCTTCACATATTCGCGGTCGGACAGGGTCTTGAGCGTCGCGGCATAAGTGGACGGCCGGCCAATGCCGAGCTCTTCCATGCGCTTAATGAGCGAGGCTTCGGAGTAGCGCGGCGGCGGCTCGGTGGAATGTTGCGTGGCGGCGATGGCTTGCTTGGCTTGCGCCTCATTGGCGTTAATGAGCGGCAGACGCTTGGCGTCTTCGTCCTCTTCCTCGTCTTCCTTATGGTCCATATAGGCAGCGAGGAAGCCGTCAAAACGCACAACAGTGCCGACCGCACGCAGTCCGGCCACTTTCCGTATGGTTTCCGTACCATCTCCGTGCGGTGTCCGGGCGTTCTCCGCACTGATCTCGACGGTTGTTCGTTCCATCTCCGCGTTTGCCATTTGGCTGGCAACTGCGCGTTTCCAGATCAATTCATAAATGCGCGCCATGTCGTTATCGAGGAATTTGCGCATCTCATTGGGGTGGCGGAAGAAGTCAGTCGGGCGCACGGCCTCATGCGCTTCTTGCGCATTTTTGGCTTTTGCCGTGAAATAGCGTGGTTTTTCAGGTACATAGCGCTCGCCGAATTCAGAACCGATCATGCCGCGCGCGCCATCAATCGCCTCTGGCGCCATTTGTACGCCATCGGTACGCATATAGGTGATGAGACCAACGGTTTCGCCGTCGATTTCAATGCCTTCGTACAGCTTTTGGGCAATTTGCATGGTACGATTTGGCGAATATCCCAGCTGTCCGGATGCCGCTTGCTGTAATGTGGAGGTTGTAAAAGGAGGGCCCGACGAGCGCTTGACTGGCTTGGCTTCCACGGATGTTGCGGTAAAGTTAGCTCCATCCAGCATCACCTTGATTTCATTGGCTTGTGCGCCATTCGCGATATCAAGTTTGCTTAGTTTTTTTCCGTCATATGAGACCAGTCTTGCCTCATACTGGTCATTTCTTGGTGTCTTTAGTGTTGCAAAAATGCTCCAATATTCTTCGCGGATAAAGCGCTCGATTTCGCTTTCGCGGTCACAGACCAAACGTAAGGCAACCGATTGCACACGCCCCGCCGACCGCGCTCCCGGCAGCTTGCGCCAAAGCACTGGAGAGAGGTTGAAACCAACCAAATAGTCCAGAGCGCGGCGGGCCAAATAGGCTTCCACCAGCGGCTGGTCTATCTCACGCGGGTTTGCCATCGCGTCCAAAACCGCCTTTTTGGTGATGGCGTTAAACACCACGCGCTTGACGGGTTTGGAGCCAACAGCGCGCTTTTGTTTAAGAACTTCAAGCACATGCCAAGAAATAGCCTCGCCTTCGCGATCCGGATCGGTTGCCAGAATTAGGCCGTCTGCGTCTTTGAGTGCTTTTGCAATTTCAGTGAGTCGCTTGCCCGCAGGCGCATCTACTTCCCAAGCCATGGAAAAATCATCTTCTGGCAACACTGAGCCATCTTTGGCCGGCAAATCGCGCACATGGCCGAAGGACGCAAAGACTTTATAGCTATTGCCGAGATATTTGTTGATGGTTTTCGCCTTCGCTGGCGATTCTACAATGACTACTTCCATATTTTTCCGCGCGGCGACCCTTTCGGGAAGCCTTTCCTTTTTGGCTCTTGTTGGTGTGTGACATGAACAGGGAATGCCGATTGGTCAAGTGGTAAGGCGATTTAACCATATTTCGCGACGCAAATAATCTTTAAGTTGTATAAAAATTGTATTGCAATTTATGATAACTTGCCTAATTTAGGAATCAGATGCGAAAAATACAAGATAATGGCTTTTCGTTATCATAAAATACAACTATTGCGAGAAATACTCGCTGGCTTAAGGCAATTAAAAGATGAGCACTTCAGGCGAACGGCGTCAAGATACTCTTGGGTTCATTCAATCCATGTTGTTACAACTTAACCAAATGGCACTCGCAGAGCGATGCGATATGTTAGGTTATCTCATAGAGATGGCTTATGTGGAAAGTGGCGACATTATTCGTGGGGAGCGACCGTTACGTGTCCAAGAATATAAGAGAAACACCGCCGCCTGAATGGCGCTGGAGGCGGCCCGCAAGATCCAACTCCAGCAAAATAAGGTATAGTTGTGAGGGACTTACTCCCGTGTGGGCAATGATCTCATCGATGGCGACGGGGGTAGGTCCGAGTGCCTCAATAATGCGCTTGCGATCACTTGTCGTGGCTTCGGTCATCGCAGAATGATCATAGTTTGGCTCATCCAATGTGCGCGCGGTTTTGAAGTTCTGCTTAGTCACTGGGGCAAGGGCTTCCAAAATATCGTCTGCGCAGGTCACCAGCGTAGCGCCGTTCTTTATCAGATTGTTAGTGCCTTCGCATCGCGGATCCAATGGGGAGCCGGGAACGGCAAAGACGATCCGGCCCAGCTCATTGGCTAGGCGTGCTGAGATGAGAGATCCAGAACGTTGCGCTGCCTCAACGACCAGAAGGCCGTAACCGAGCGCTGCTATGATGCGGTTTCGCCGTGGAAAATCCCTCGCACGGGGCTCCCAGCCAAGTGGCATTTCTGTTATAACAGCGCCACCACGCTCGGCAATTGCTTCAAATAGCCCAATGTTTTCGGGTGGATAAGGATGATCCAAGCCGCCTGCAAGGCAAGCAATTGTGCCTGTTCCGAGGGTTGCTTGATGTGCCGCAGTATCAATGCCCCGTGCAAGGCCAGAGACTATAGCATAGCCTTGTGCGCCAACATCACCGCTCAATTTCTTCGTAAATTTGATACCGGCCAACGATGCATTTCTTGCGCCGACGACTGAAAGACTGGGCAGTTGGAACACATCGGCATTACCCATAAAGGAAACTAGCGCCGGCGCGCCCTCTGTGAAGCGAAGCATGGGTGGATAGTCTGGCTCACCTATGCCGACCAGTTTTGCTCTCATTTTGTTAAGCCGGGCAATTTCCCCTTCAGCTTCTGAACGGGTGGGAGACTTGAGCGTACGCTTGACGCCACCGCGAGCGGCCATATCGGGCAGTGCCTCAAGCGCGGCATCGGCTGATCCAAAACGAGTGATGAGCTGGCGAAATGTAACCGGACCAACGTTTTCAGTGCGCCAGAGGCGAAGCCAAGCAACGCGCTGAGTATCCGTCAGTTTGATACCACTAGCCTTGCGCTCCATAGCAATTCCGGGGTCTGAAAATGGCAAGTTTGACTGGCTCATGGTAATTTTATGCCAATTTTAGGTTCTGTACCTGTGACAAGTCTCTGAATATTCGAGCGGTGCTTCAGTATTACAATAATGGATATGAAAGCAAAAAAACCGGCTAATTGGTGCAAGCCAAATCCGTAGAGTGCGACGGGAACAATAAAGCAGCCCGCCAATGCTGCAAGTGATGACATGCGGGACACCATGGCCGTGGCTAACCAGACGGCACAGAAAATTAAACCTACTTGCCAAATTAGGCCGAATAAAATGCCCAAATAGGTCGCTACGCCTTTACCACCCTTAAAGCCGAGCCACATAGGAAACATGTGGCCCATAAGGGCACCAAATGCGGCAACCATGCCTATTTCCATGCTGATTCGTGAGCCAAGATAAGCCGCCAGCGTGCCTTTAAGCGCATCGAGCACGAGCGTTGTCGCCGCAAGTCCTTTTTTACCGGTGCGCAGCACATTGGTTGCGCCGATGTTTCCGGAGCCGATGGACCGCACATCGCCTAGACCTGCAGCACGGGTTAAAATCAAACCAAACGGAATGGCCCCCAGTGCATAACCGCCGAGAAACGCGCCAAGGAAATAGGGCAGTGCGAGCTGCAAATTTGACATGTCAGGCATCTAATGCGCTCCCGGTTTATTTGATATCTTCAACGAAAATTCCGTTTCCCAGCTTAATTCTTGAACAGTGTGCGGCCTGCAACCATGGTTTGCAAGACCTGACCTTGAAAACGGGTACCTTCAAAACAAGAATTTTTTGAGCGGGAACGAATTTCGTCTTCATTGACCTTCCAAGACGCGTTCAAATCAAGCAACACTAAGTCTGCTGGTGCTCCGGGCTTTAATGTTCCGGCATTCAGGCCATAAAGTGACGCAGGACGTGTAGACAACGCTTCAATCATGCGCAGTAGTGGCACCGAGCCATCATGGAGGAGCCGAAGTGCCGCCGCCAATAATGTTTCCAGGCCGATTGCACCCGCTGCAGCGTCTGCAAATGGTAGGCGCTTGGTGTCAACGTCTTGCGGGTCATGCGAGGACACGATCACGTCAATTGTGCCATTTCGCAGTGCTTCGACCATTGCCAGCCGATCATCTTCGGCGCGAAGGGGAGGCGAAAGTCGGAAAAAAGTACGATATTCGCCGATATCATTTTCGTTAAGCGAGAGATTATTGATGGAAACGCCAGCGGAAACGTTTGCGCCGCTATCCTTGGCGCGGGCAATTGCTTCCGCAGAAAGCGCACATGAAATTTTGGCTGCGTGGTATTTGCCTTTGGTGAGCGCCGCGAGGCGCAAATCGCGGTCCAGCGGAATAACCTCTGCCTCACGCGGGCTGCCCGAAAGACCAAGCCATGATGCAAACAAGCCCTCGTTCATCACGCCGTTAACGCCCAAATAGGCGTCATGAGTTTCGCAGGCGATCATTGAGCCAAAATCGCGGGCATAAGTAAGGGCGCGGCGCATGATCTGGGTGTTGGCGATGGATTTGCGGCCATCTGTGAAAGCTACGGAGCCTGCGGCGCTGAGTAAGCCCATCTCAGTTAAATCATCACCGCGCAAGCCTTTGGTAATGGCCGCAGCGGGGTAAACGTTTACGCCAGTGGTATCGCGGGCGGTGCGGCGGACAAATTCTACCAGCGCCACGTCGTCGATCACGGGATCTGTATCCGGCATCATGACCATGCTGGTTACGCCACCTGCCGCTGCTGCGATGCCTGCGGATGCGATGGTTTCACGATATTCGCTCCCGGGCTCACCGATGAATACGCGGGTATCGACGAGCCCCGGAATGATGACATTGCCATTGCATTCGATGACGGTTGCGCCTTCTGGCACGCCTTGGTTTAGTGCTGAAACACCAGATCCTACTATTTTGCCATCCCGGACCAAAACCGCGCCACGCTCGTCCATGGCACGTGACGGGTCAATGATGCGGGCGTTGTTGAAGAGGGTTACGGTCATTACGTGTTCGCCTCGCTGCGACGCGGATCAAGCAGCGCCTCCATAACGGCCATGCGTACGGCAACGCCCATTTCCACTTGATTTTGTATTGCACTTTGCGAGCCGTCGGCCACATCTGATGCGATCTCGACACCGCGATTCATAGGCCCGGGGTGCATTACCAGCGCTCCTTGCTTTGCCAGTTTCAACTTGTCGCTATCCAGCCCGTGATAGTAGAAATACTCGCGGGAGGAGGGTACAAACGCGCCTGTCATGCGCTCTCTTTGCAAGCGCAACATCATCACCACATCAGCATTTTTAATTCCGTCTGCCATGTTGCGGTGGACTTCAACACTCATGTTTTCAATGCCGGAGGGGAGTAGCGTGGAGGGGGCAACAACCCGCACCCGTGCACCCATTTGATTGAGCAGAATGATGTTGGACCGTGCCACGCGCGAATGCAGCACATCGCCGCAAATAGCCACGGTAAGTGCCGAAATATCGCCTTTGGCACGTCGGATCGTTAGTGCATCCAGAAGTGCTTGTGTCGGGTGTTCATGCGCTCCGTCTCCGGCATTGACCACAGAACATCCCACTTTTTGTGCCAGAAGCGCTGCCGCGCCGGCCGAACCATGGCGTATTATCAAAATATCTGGATGCATTGCGTTCAGCGTCATTGCCGTATCAATCAGTGTCTCACCTTTTTTCACTGATGAATTGGCAACTGACATATTCATAACATCCGCGCCGAGGCGCTTACCTGCCAGTTCAAACGAGGCTTGTGTGCGTGTCGAGGCTTCAAAGAACAGATTTATCTGCGTGCGACCGCGCAGCGTTGGTTTTTTCTTGTCTGATTGGCGCGAAACGGCAACCGCCTCGTCGGCGCGATCCAACAGAAGCTCGATGTCAAATCGAGTCAGGCCTTTTATGCCCAGCAAGTGGCGATGCGGGAAGAGCGGAAACTTGTCTAAATCTGTCATGGCAAGGTAATGCTATAGGCCTAACAAGGGCCTGTCGCAAGCGTTACGAGATTTCAAGCACGGTAATGCACAGATGTGAATAATCTTAACTAATTATTAACCTTAACAAATGGTTTACGTTGCCGATAAGACTGTTACCCGCCACTATGAAACTCTCAAAGGGATAGTCGTATGCAACGGATAATTTCAAACATGATTCTTGGTTATTGGCTGGCATTCTTTGCCGTCCATGCCGCTGGTCAGTTTGGTGGTATCATGTTCCCGGCGCGCAGCGCGATCAGTGCGTTATTATATATGGGTGCAGGGCCCAGCGATGTGCCGATAACAAATTATGGCTTGGGTATAGCATCGATCATCATAGCTATTTTGTTTGCTTGGGCTTTGCTGGCCAATGCAACTGGCGGGGCAAGCTCTAGGCGCAAAGATGAAATTGAGTCCTATGCGTTCGGCGGGGCGGGGCTGGTTTTGTCGGCGCTTACAACTTTGGCTATCGTTCATTCTGATGCGACGGCTTTACTGTCTTCCAGCGTCTATTTTGGATGCCTGCTAATTTCTTGGACAGCGATGCGACAAAGTTTGGAACCGCGACAGGGTATCAATCCAGATTTGTCTTCAACGAACTCAACAATTGCGCAACAAATGGCGCAGGGGGCCGCTCATCATAATCATTTGGCAAAAATTGCCGGCAGGGAAATGGTTTAGTCATGCGTGCATTGCTGATTTTCTGGGCGGCGCCACTCGGGTTTTTCTGGGGTTGGTATTTCCTGTCACTCAATAACTTGAATTTTGGGACAACATTCTTTTCGCGTGAATTACATGATTTGGTTTTCATCATTTACGGAGATGTACTTGGTGTTGACCCTGACACGATTCCTGCGCTTGCAGCCCGTGCGTGCGTGGTTGACACGCTTCTCATCATGGCAATTTTCGCGTTTCGCAAGCGGGCGACAATCAAACAGTGGTGGCAAGCAAAGCGTGCTCAAAGATCAGCTATGGTTGAACCGAGCAATCTGATTCTATCTAACGCGCCTTGAAGAATAAACGCTGCCGCCGCAGAATCGATGCGCTCGTCGCGCTTGGCACGGCTCACATCCATGCCGATGAGTGCTCGCTGAGCCGCTACTGTTGACAGGCGCTCATCTATGAAAACAAAGGGTATTTCCGAGATTTTTGCAATATTGCGCACAAATGCGCGTGTGGCTTGCGCTCGCGGGCCTTCGGAACCATCCATATTCACAGGCAGGCCCATTGCGAACACGCCAACCTGAAACTGTGCCGCAGTTTTAATTAGTTGCGCCGCATCTTGGGTGAACTTTGTGCGGGCAATCACCAGTTTCGGGACGGCTAATGACCAGCCCAAATCGGATACAGCAAAGCCAATCGTTTTTGTGCCCAAATCTAATCCAGCTATGGTTTTACCACTGCCTTTCATTAACACGATGTCTTCAATGTTTTTGGTGTTCATCTTGGTTCCGTGCATTAGTTTTGTAACTGATTGTCATTGTCCGCCACTTCGGGCAAGCGGATAGAAAGTGTGGAGATCGAAAAATGAAGATTACCTGGCTCGGTCATTCGGCTTACCGTGTTGAAACCAAAACTGCGACCATTCTGATCGATCCGTTTTTGACCGGAAATCCCGGCGCAAAAGACATCGATCTCAAAGCCGCGACCGCTGATATCACGCACATTGCGCTAACCCATGGCCATGGCGATCATGTGGGTGATACCATCCAACTTGCGCAAGAAAGTGACGCCACGGTGATCGCCAATTTTGATTTATGCATGTGGCTTGGCCACAAAGGCGTCAAAAAATACGACCCGATGAACACTGGTGGTACGGTGTTTCATAACGGATTTTCAGTAACCTTGGTCAATGCCCTGCATTCGTCTGCAAGTATCAGCGATGATGGTATTTTCCATGCGCTGGGCAGCGCCGGAGGTTTGGTGTTCCATTTTGAGGACGAGCCATCGCTCTATCACATGGGTGATACGGATATTTTTTCCGATATGGCGCTGATACAGGAGCTACATCAGCCGGACATCGGGATTGTACCAATCGGCGACAGGTTTACGATGGGGGGTGCCGTGGCGGCGCTGGCATGTCGCCGTTATTTCAAGTTCAGGCATATTTTGCCTTCACACTATGCTTCTTTTAGCATGGTGGACGCGACCGCTGATGTATTTTTGAACGCGCTTGAGGGCGATGCGAAGAAAGCGAATGCTTCGATTGCAGGAACTTTGATGCAATTCTAATCGTTGCGAATGCTAACTGCCACCGTTATAGGATGCACGAACACAAAATCGTGAAAGCACTGCCATGCCTGTTGATCTAGCCACCGTGAAACGAGTCGCCCATCTCTCCCGCATCGCCGTACCGGAGGATGATTTGGAGCGCATGACTGGCGAACTAAATGGGATTTTGGGCTTTGTGCAGCAGCTTGATGAAGTTGACGTGACTGGAATTGAGCCCATGACATCCATCGTTCCTATGGCCATGCGCCGCCGTGATGATGTGGTGACTGATGGTGGCAAAGCACTTGATGTGACGGCTAATGCGCCGGGCACGGAGGAGAACTTTTTCGTTGTGCCGAAAGTGATTGAATAGTCACGCGCCCGCCCTTTGATTGCTAATTTTGTAGCTATGGAAATTTCATGACCGCTCTCACTCATTTCACAATCGCCGAAGCCCGCACCGCAATGGCCAAGGGCGAGTTTTCCAGTCAAGAACTGACTCAAGCCTATTTGACCGCAATTGAGGCCTCAAATCCCGAGATTAACGCCTATGTCGCTGTAACTGCTGACAAGGCACATGCCATGGCGAAGGCTTCCGATGCCCGTCGCGCAAGCGGCACCGTTGGTGCATTAGAGGGCATTCCGCTCGGTATTAAAGACCTCTACGCCACATACGGCGATCATACGCAGGCTTGTTCGCATCTTTTGGACGGCTTTAAGCCGCGTTACGAATCTACCGTCACAACCAATCTTTGGGCTGATGGCGCGGTGCAGCTTGGCAAGCTGAACATGGATGAGTTTGCCATGGGTTCATCCAATGAATCTTCCTACTACGGCCCGGTGAAAAACCCTTGGCGTGAGACGGGCTCTACCGATTACTTCGTTCCAGGCGGCTCGTCGGGCGGCTCGGCGGCCGGTGTTGCAGCATGGTTATGCGCGGGCGCTACGGCAACGGATACCGGAGGATCTATCCGCCAGCCGGCTGCCCTGACCGGCACTGTGGGCATCAAGCCGACCTATGGGCGCTGTTCACGCTGGGGTATCGTGGCATATGCGTCTTCGTTAGATCAGGCAGGACCGATCGCTCGTGACGTGCGAGATGCGGCTATCATGTTGAAATCTATGGCATCTTATGACCTTAAGGATTCAACGTCAGTTGACCTGCCTGTCCCGGATTATGAGACGGCGATTGGGCAATCTTTGAAGGGCCTTAAGATAGGCATACCGCGCGAATATCGCGTTGAAGGAATGCCTGAGGAGATCGAAGCGTTGTGGCAGCAGGGCATTGCGTGGCTTCGGGACGCTGGCGCGGATATCGTTGATATCTCGCTGCCACACACAAAATATGCGCTTCCTGCCTATTATATCGTGGCTCCGGCAGAGGCTTCGTCCAACTTGGCGCGCTATGATGGCGTGAAGTTTGGCTTGCGCGTGCCGGGTAAAGACATAGGCGAGATGTATGAAAAAACCCGCGCGGAGGGTTTTGGCCGTGAGGTGCAGCGCCGTATTATGATAGGCACTTATGTTCTTTCAGCGGGGTATTATGATGCCTATTATTTGAAGGCACAAAAGGTTCGCACGCTGATTAAGCGCGACTTTGACATTGCTTATGCGGCAGGCGTTCATGCGATTTTGGCGCCCGCTACGCCTTCTGCGGCGTTTAAAATTGGCGATGAAAACTTGAAAGTCGACCCCGTTCAAATGTACCTCTATGACATCTTTACAGTGACGGTAAACATGGCGGGCTTGCCGAGTATTGCTGTGCCCGCAGGACTTTCAAAAGAGGGTATGCCGCTGGGTTTGCAGCTTATCGGTCGCCCGTTTGACGAGGAAACATTGTTCCGCACAGCCGCTGTAATTGAGAAGGCGGCGGGCAGATTCACGCCCAATAAATGGTGGTAATAATAACCGTTAAGCAATTGAACATAAAGGATAAAATATGACATATCATCAAGTGCTTTTGACGCTTCACTTGCTTACAATTGCTCTAGGAATCGGTGTTGGATTTTCCAACCTTTTCGGCATGGCGATTGCCAAGGGCCAAACTCCGGAAGCCGCCGCTGGCATGGCATTATTGCGCCGTAAAATTGCGCCAGTGATGGATGCGAATTTGCTGGTGGTCTTGGTGACTGGCATATTACTGCTGGTGAATCTTGGCGGTATGTCCGGTCTTGCGCCGACGTTTCATGTGAAGATGGCAGCAGTGGCAATTTGGGTCTTCAGCCATTTTGCGGCACGCATAACGTCTGGCCAAATGATGCGTACCGGGAACATCGCGCTGGCGTCACGCGTTCAAAATTTCACTCGTTTGGGCTGGACCGCAGCGGTTGTCGCGCTGGTTTGCGCGGTGCTGACGTTTGCCTCATAACCAACAAGAATGCCGGAAGCAAATGGTTTGCGTCCGGCTTTTTTTTGGTAAAAACCTGCGAAATCTATTCGCGGCCCATAAAGTTACCCTTACCAATTGGAACCCCATTTTTACGGGCGATGGCGTAGGCTGTCGTAACGTGGAAGAATAAATTCGGCATGGCGTAGTTTGTCAAATAAGTCTGCGCTGGAAATGACATTTCATTGTCGCGAATTTTAATCGTTATCACGCGCTCTTCTTGACCATCCAAATCAGAAGGGGTGAAAGACTTCACGAATTCTGTGGTTTTAGCGATACGGGCCAACAAGTCGTCAACAGTGGTTTCATTGTCTTCAAATTTTGGATTTTCTTTGCCGGAAATACGAGCCATTGTGCCTTTGGCAAAATCGCAGGCCACTTGTACTTGTTTGACCATCGGCAACATGTCGGCGATAATACGATCATTCAAAATATTGGCAGAATCAAAGCCTTTTGACTTGGCATATTCTTCGGTCTTTTTGAGGGTGATGGTGAGCGAGCCTAGCATTTGTAGTAGAACAGGTGCAGTGGCTGAATACATAGAAATTGTCATGATTTTTTCCTTGGTGTGATTGTATGAAATACACGGACCTCAAATCGGATATCCCGACACAAATTACAAGGTTGGAACAAAATTTCGTATTAAATCAGCCAGTTCCGGCTCGGCGACTTGGCTGGCTGCCTCATCCAAATCAAACCAATTGCGGCTGCGCTCACCCATTTCCGGCCATTTGGGCGCAATTTTTAATGTTTGCATAGAATAGACGGCCACGAGGCAGCGCAGGGCAAAGCCGGGGCCCATAACCTTTGTATAGGCATATGTACCCAAGGGTTCACTTTTGATTTCGCCGAGGATGCCGGCTTCTTCAAATGCCTCGCGGGCAGCGGCTTGCGGATCTGTCAGTTTGGCCTCTGTCCAGCCTTTGGGTATGACGAATCGGCCAGTATCGCGGCTGGTGACGAGCAGCACTTTGAGAAAACCCTTTTCAAAACGCCACACCAACGCGCCAATTTGCGGGCGCGGCGAATCAACTTTGTCTGGTTCAAGTATTTGATTCATAGGGCTAAAATGGCAATCAATAATAAATGAATCTTGATATCATTTGACCATAGTTTTATTAACCGGCAAATGAAAAATTTATTCGTTAGCCTTACCTTAAATATATAAACAAGACAGATTTATGACGTTAGTTTTTTAGCCCTTATGACCCTCGGCAATGGGTGCCTGATAAGTCATACCCATATCCCAAGGGAAGAAAATCCAAGTGTCCTGGCTGACTTCGGTGACGAATGTATCCACCAGCGGGCGGCCTTTTGGTTTGGCATAAACGGTAGCGAAATGGGCCTTTGGCATCATGGCGCGCACGATTGCGGCGGTTTTGCCGGTATCAGTGAGGTCATCAATAATCAAGACATTCTCGCCGTCATTTTCGAGAAGTTCCGGCGTTATGTCCTTGAGAACCTTGAGCTCTCCCTGTTCTGTATAGTCGTGATAGGATGCGATACAGACGGTTTCAATCATGCGAATGCCGAGTTCGCGGCAGATAATGGCCGCTGGAACCAGCCCGCCACGGGTGATGACAACCATGGCTTTCCAGTTTTTTTCGAGTGCCGCTAAGCGCCATGCCAGAGCGCGGGCATCGCGGTGGAATTGATCCCAAGACACTGGAAACGCTTTTTCGGGCAGGGACATTTTAAGGCACTCCAGTCAACAGATTTTATGCAATTGGCTTTAGCGCCTCGCACCGCAATTTGGCAAGATGGCTAGCTGAAACTGAGGGTCGGCAAGTGATCGGCAAGCGGTCGGAGAACGCCCGAAGAACGCCCGAAGATGATACAGAAAGCGCACGGAATGCATACGCCAATGATGCGGGAAGCGCACGGGCATAGTCAGGAGTGCCCCGAGCACTTGAAACGTTCAACCTGCTGGCGTTTCAGGCTCGCGGCGCTGCTTATCGAGCTCCGTTAGCATGAGGCGAACCGCGTCTGCTGCCAGCTCCAACTTGCCCTGTTCGCGAGCACGCACGATGAGCTCTACGGCATAGCGTCCTTCGATCATTTTCGGGTAGGAGCCGATGATGGTATCCGGGTGGGCCTTTTGAATATCGCGCAACGGCACACCAATCATGCCTTCGCCGAAGTCGCACGGGATGGCGATAGATTGCAGCTTAGCACCCGTGCGCAGGGTTGGCAGAACTGCATCGACCATGACTTCAAAAACGGAGGGAACGCCCGCCATGACATGGACATTCTCGATCATAAATCCGGGCGCGACTGAAACCGAGTTTGGGATGTGGGTTGCGCCGCGCGGCATACGGGCCATGCGCTGGCGGGTTTCGTTGAAATCGACATTGCGGGCAGCGTAACTATCACCGAGCAGCTTCATGGCAGCGGCATCATGTTCGCACGGCAGGCCAAAGGCCTTGGAAATTGCATCCGCTGTAATGTCATCATGCGTGGGGCCAATGCCGCCGGAGGTGAACACATAATCATAGCGCGAGCGAAGCGCATTCAGCGCGGCGACAATATCGTCTTCCTCGTCAGCCACGATTCGCACCTCTTTCAAGTCAATACCGACGGCGGTCAAGATACTCGCCAAATGGCCGATGTTTTTATCTTTGGTGCGGCCTGACAAAAGCTCATCGCCAATGGCGAGCATGGCGGCGGTTACGGTATTGGTCATGGTGGAAATTCCTTGTGCTGAATTCACGACATAGGGGCGCTATTGGGCCGGGGCAAGCATCGGTTTGTTAAATTCGGCAAATCTTCTGCATCTTGCATCGCAAGGCGGCTTGCAACATGCGCCTTCATCCATTAGGCAAGCAAACAATGCGGTCGTGGCGGAACTGGTAGACGCAAGGGACTTAAAATCCCTCGATCTTACGATCGTGCGGGTTCGATTCCCGCCGTCCGCACCATTTTTCATTGTTGATTGTTTGTAGGCACCGCGCACGCACATGTGCCATGCGCGGCTGTGAGGTTGCTTTGCAAAGGCTTGCGCTATAGAAGGCGGCACATGCTTGATGAATTGCCTTGCTGTATAGTGGCTTAGTCCCAAAGATATGATTGGCAAATTATACAGCAATAACAATGCGATGAACGAGGACGATTAGCCAATAATGGCTGTCCTGCGGGTCGCTTTATCCAAAAGCTACAATGCTTTGGATGCAATTTAGGAAGTAAATTCATGGCATTGCCAGAAACAATCGCGCCAGCACTTTTCCGTGCATTGGTGGAAAAAGGCTACGAAGAGCTAACTCCAGTTCAAAGCGCCATGCTGGAACCAGACGCCAGCACAGCGGATTTGCTGGTTTCGGCGCAGACCGGCTCGGGCAAGACAGTTGCCTTTGGTATGGCCATTGCTGAAAGCCTTTTGCAGGGCAAAGAGCGTCTCGGCATGGCGTTGCAGCCAATGGCGCTGATCGTTGCGCCAACGCGCGAACTGGCGCTTCAAGTTTCCCGCGAGTTGGAATGGCTTTATGCCGGTGCTGGCGCCAAAATGGCGACGTGTGTTGGCGGCATGGAAATGCGCAAGGAAGTGCGCGCGCTGCAACAAGGCGCGCATATTGTTGTCGGCACGCCCGGCCGCTTGCGCGACCATATCACCCGTGGCTCGCTTGATCTTGAGGCGCTGAAGGCTGTGGTGCTGGATGAGGCCGACGAAATGCTGGATTTAGGCTTTCGCGAAGATCTCGAATTTATTCTGGATGCTGCGCCCAAAGAGCGACGCACACTGATGTTCTCGGCAACGGTGCCGGCGCAAATTGCCAAGCTTGCCCAAAAATTCCAAAATGATGCCAAGCGCATCGCCACTGTTTCGGACAAGCGCCAGCATTCGGATATTGAATACCGCGTGATGCCAGTTTCGCCGCATGAGCGCGAAAATGCAATTATCAACGCGCTGCTGTATTTTGATGCGCCAAGCACGATGGTTTTCTGTGCGACACGCGAGGGCGTTAAACACCTCGCCTCGCGCCTCGGCAATCGTGGATTTGGTGTGGTGTCGCTATCGGGCGAACTTTCCCAGCCGGAGCGCACGAACGCGCTGCAAGCCATGCGCGATGGGCGTGCGCGGGTTTGTGTGGCGACCGACGTTGCCGCGCGCGGTATTGATTTGCCGAACCTTGATTTGGTTATCCACGCGGATTTGCCGACCAATCCGGATACGCTGCTGCATCGCTCGGGCCGTACGGGCCGTGCGGGCCGCAAGGGTGTTTGTATTTTGATTTCGCCGCTGCACCGCCGCCGTTCGGCTGAACGCTTGCTCAATTTAGCCAAGGTGCAGGCAGTAATGGTGCGCGCGCCAAGCGTTGCCGATATTGCCGAAAAAGAGCGCGAGCGCATGATTGAAAGCGTTGACGTGAACGCCTACGCCAGCGACGAGGACAAGCAGCTGGGTGCGGACTTGCTGGCAAAATATGGCGCGGAAGCCATGGCGCTGGCCTACGCGCGGCTGGTTCAGAGCAAGCGTCCCGTGGCTGAAGAGCTTTCTGAGAGCAACATTACGCAGACTGTTATGGCCCCGACGGGCGAGAAGGATGCCGAGCGCTTTGACAATGGCGTGTGGTTCCGCATTCCGCAGGGCCGCAAGCACAATGTTGAGCCGCGCTGGCTTATTCCGACGCTTTGCAAGGGCGGCCATGTGACCAAACGCGAAATCGGTTTCATCCGTATTTTGGAAAATGAAACCCGCTTTGAAGTGCGGCCTGAACGGGCGGAAGCGTTTTTTGAGGCCATCAGCAATGTGAAGGGCAGCGATAAGGGCCTGCGCGTAACAAAGTTTGTCGGCGACCCGAACGTTTTGCCGCCGCGCAAAGAATCAACCTTTAATGACAAGCCGCGCTGGGACAAGACAGAACGTGACGCGCGTCCGGCGCAATATGGTGATGCGAAGTCTTATGACAAGCCCGCCAAAAAATCATACGATAAGCCGCGCGAGGGCGCTGCTGCACCTTACGGCAAGCCAGCGAAAAGCTTCGATAAGCCTGCAAAGACTTGGGACAAGCCCAAGGATGGTGCTGCGAAGTCTTATGACAAGCCTAAGACTTTTGACAAGCCCAAGACCTTTGACAAACCAAAGTCAGTTGAGCAGCCCAAAGCTTGGGAAAAGCCAAGAGAGAGCGCCTCGCGCCCTTATGAAAAGCCAGCCAAGTCATTCGACGGCGGCGCGGGATCTGAGCCGAAGAAAGTGTGGGACAAGCCACGCGAAGGTGGGAGCGATAAGCCGAAGCGGGTGTTTAAGAAGAAAGATTGAGGGTTGGCACTCCTGCCTCCCCCAAATTTAGGAAGTTGTTTTTCTATAGTTACTCTAAATCAATTTTCGTGCACTCTTGTAATAGCCTAGATGGAATAGATTCTATTTTTCAGGCATGGTCAGAACATTGAACTAGAGCGGTCCCAAAATGAATATGTTGTCGCGATCATTCCATACAGAGAAGCCATCTTACCTAAATCGCCTTGAAAGAGAGTTTTCTAAACTTGGTGGCAGTGGTAAGAAGGTTGCTGGATTTTTTTCGGGTGGGGGTGGGCTTGACCTCGGCTTTTCCGCTGCTGGTTTCGATGTTGTTTATTCTTCAGATATTGTGGAGGAATATCATCAGACAATAAAATCGAACATAAAAGGTTGTGATGCCAGCTTTTTAGATATGAATGATTGGGAAAGTGCAGATATTCCCGATAACTTGACAGGTATTATTGGCGGACCGCCATGTCAGTCTTTTAGTATACTGGGTGATCGTGGATCGATTGATGATCCAAGGGGAAACCTCGTATTTCGTTATATGGAATTAATAGCGCATAAAAAGCCGGCATTCTTCCTCTTTGAAAATGTTCCCGGTATAAAATCAACTAATGGTGGCAAAGACTGGAACCAGATTATACAGAGGTTCCATGACGCAACTGGATATAAAATTTATACCACTCAACTGAACGCGGTGAACTTCGGTGTTCCTCAAAAAAGAGAGCGGGTGTTTGTAATCGGTTTTCGTGATTCTGACATTGAGTTTGCTTGGCCAAAAGCAACCCATGCATCGGTTGTTGATAACGTCGTTACATTAGGTTTGAAGCCTGCATCTACTGTTGAGGAGGCATTTTCAGACATCGATGGAACGCTCAATCACGACAAACGCGTTCATGGCGACAGAGTGCGAAATCGCTACTCAACAATTGCTCCTGGTTCACGAGATAGGGCCGATCATACCGACAGAATTAGACTGGATCAGCCATCTGGAACTGTTTTGGTTGGCTCAGGCGGCGGGGGTGGGCGTCCTTTCATACATCCAATTGAGCATCGACACATTACAGTGCGCGAGGCTGCTAGGCTTCAGTCATTTCCTGATTGGTGGAATTTCTGTGGCGGTGTAACCAAGCAATATCGACAAGTTGGCAATGCAGTCCCGCCGCTGTTGGCGAAGGCAATTGCGCAAGAGATACAAATTGCATTGCGATGAGTAGAGCTCTTCCTTTTCCAAAGTATTCTTGGCAGATTTCACAGCACGAAGTTGCTTTTAATTATTCCGATGTGTCGGCTATGTTGGCATCTGCACAAATGTTCGAGGGACAAAAAAGAAGCAAATACAACGCTCCATTAAACAATTTTTTGGTGAAGAAACGCATTCTTACCGATAATATTAGAAATGGTGTAGCCAGTCCATGGCGTGATTATCAGCAGGTTTTGGCCGAACTAGGCTTAATTGTCTCGTCAAAGCTATCTGATTTGATGACAATTACGCCAATTGGACAGTCGTTTCTCGCAGGAAACTTATCCTTTTCAAAAATGCTGACAATTCAACTATTGCGCTATCAATACCCGAACGGCCAAAAAGACAAAATTGACAAAAAAGACTCTTTAGAAATTCTAATTGAAAACGAAATTTCGATTAGACCCGCGTTGATTTTGCTTAAATTATTATTGGAATTGAAGAGTCATTCGATTGATGAACTGAGCGTGGATGAAATTCTTGAATTTGTATTACCAAATCGTATTGATGCCGAATGGGAAGTATCAATTTCAGAGATATTGAATTCAAAAGGGACAGTCCGGTCCAAAAACTCCCATGCTCGGCGAAACGTGATGGCTTGGATAAGATTGCTGGGAAAGACGGATATTTTTCACGCATCAAATGGGGCGTCGGCTCTGCGGCTTTCGGACTTTTCAACAAAAAATTTGAAAAATATTGGAGAAATTGCTGACCGACTAATTAGCGCAGATTTATGGACACCGAAAGATGCATCAAAACTCACAAAATTGAGTTGGTTCAATTATTTTGGCTCAATATCAAGTTTTTCTGTGGAAGACGAAATTCTAATTTCCGCTGATAGTGATGTGGTGTACGCTCAAAATCAAGAAATTGTAGAAGATGAAACTGGCTATTTCTCAGAAATCAATTTGGAGAAATATGTACCAATTGATACCAAAGTTGTTTTTGAAAGTAAGCTATCTGGTGCGGATTTATTAGAGTCTATACAAGGCGGACAGATTAAGGTTGCATTTGCAAAATCCGAACACAACAAAATTGTCAACAGAATCGCAGAATATTTTGTTGGCAAAGGGTATGATGTTTTTCATGACTTGAAGAGTGTTGATCTGGTGGTCAAATCACCTTCGGGTGACGCACAGATTTTCGAAGTAAAGACTGTTAACCCTTATAATATTGATAGACAAATTAGGACGGCATTTGGTCAGGTGCTTGAGTATGACTATCGTTTGAAAAATGTTGGTGAAAACGTTACTGCAAGAAACATCGTTATAAATCGCGCTATTAAATCTTCAGATTGGAAAGTCGATTTTTGCGGTAGTTACAGCGTTGATTTGATTGACTCTAGCGAGTTTATTTGACCACTTTTTTGAACGAGACTTTTCGCAGGAGCCTATTCATGACATCCATAAAACCTTGGTCCACCGTCGCCCCAATGCTTGTTGATGTGGCGGCTGGCAGGCGGCCTGCCGATTTGGTTATTCGCGGCGGGCGCTGGGTGAATGTGCATTCGGGCGAGATTATACCTGATACGGATTTGGCCATTATCGAAGGGCGCTTTGCCTATTGCGGGCCGGATGCCAGCCACTGCATTGGGCCTGAAAGCCAAGTGATCGAGGCTAACGGGCGCTATCTGGTGCCGGGGCTTTGCGACGCGCATATGCATGTGGAAAGCGGGATGGTGACTGTCACCGAGTTTTGCCGCGCGGTTATCCCGCATGGCACGACTTCGATGTTTATTGACCCGCATGAAATTGCCAATGTGCTTGGCCTCGACGGTGTGCGGCTGATGCATGACGAGGCGGCGGCGATGCCGACCAATGTTTATGTGCAGCTGCCGTCTTGCGTGCCGTCATTCCCCGGGTTGGAACATGCGGGCGCGGCGTTTGCGGCGGCGGATTTTGCTGAGGCCATTCAATGGCCGAATATTATCGGCCTTGGCGAAGTGATGAATTTTCCGGGCGTGATAGCCAATGACCCGATTATGGTGGCGGCGATTGCGGCGACTGTGAATGCGGGCAAGACCGTGGGCGGGCATTATGCCTCGCCCGACCTTGGCAATGCGTTTCACGCCTATGCGGCGGGCGGGCCGGAGGACGACCATGAGGGCACGAAGGTTGAAGATGCTATTGCGCGGGTGCGCCAAGGCATGAAGGCCATGCTGCGGCTGGGCAGCGCGTGGTATGATGTGGCGACCCAAATAAAAGCCGTGACCGAAAGCGGGCTCGACCCGCGCAATTTTATTTTATGCACGGATGATTGCCATTCCGGCACGCTGGTGCATGACGGCCATATGGACCGCGTGGTGCGCCATGCGATTGCGCAGGGGCTGAAACCAATCACTGCCATCCAGATGGCAACGCTGAACACGGCGCAGCATTTTAAGCTAGAGCGGGAACTCGGCTCCATTGCGCCGGGGCGGCGGGCGGACTTTTTGCTGGTGTCGGATTTGGCCACGATGGCGATTGAGGAGGTTTATGCGCGCGGCGTGCATCTGGCGAGCCACGGCAAATTGATCGCTGACATTAAGCCTTATGATTATCCGGCAAGCGCCAAGAACACCGTGAATATGAAGCGGGATTTGGTGGCAAAGGATTTTGATATTGCCTCGCCCACGGGCGCAAATTCCGTGACCGTGCGGGTGATTGGCGTTGTGGAAAACCAAGCCCCGACCAAGGCGTTGACGGCCACACTCGGCGTTTCTGACGGGCTGGTGGCGATGGACGGCGAGAACGACATTTGCCAGATAGCGCTGGTGGAGCGTCACCGCGCCACGGGCCATGTGACCAATGCCTTTGTCTCCGGCTTTGGCTATAAATTGCCCTGCGCGATGGCCTCCACAGTGGCGCATGACAGCCACCATATGATTGTGGTGGGAACGAACAAAGCCGACATGGCACAAGCGGCAAACCGCCTGCGCGAGATCGGCGGCGGGGTGGTGCTTATCTCTCAGGGCAAGGAATTGGCGTTGGTGGAAATGCCAATTGCGGGCCTCATGTCCGCCGAGCGGGCAGAGATTGTGGCGGCAAAAGCGGCCAAGCTGACGGACGCAATGCGCACCGTCGGCTGCGATTTGAACAACGCCTACATGCAACACTCGTTGCTGGCGCTGGTGGTCATTCCCGAACTGCGGATATCGGATGTGGGACTGATTGACGTGCGGACGTTTGAGAAGGTGGAGCTGTTTGTGTGAACTACTACATCACGCTGCTTCGCGGAATAAACGTTAGCGGCGCGAACAAAGTGCCGATGACAGATTTGCGGGCTATGCTTGTGGGGCTGGGCTTTGAGGATGTGCAGACTTATATTCAAAGCGGCAATGCGGTGTTCAGCTCTGGACTAGAGCAGGGCGCTTTGCAGGGGCTGATTGAGGCGGCGTTTGTTAAGCGGTTTGGCTTTGCCGTGCCGATTATTGTGATTTCCAGCGAGGCGCTAACGGCAGCCGTTGCGGCCAATCCGTTCGTTGATGCGGTAGGTGACCCGACGAAATTGCATCTTGGATTTATGGCCGCAGAGTCAAGCGAGGCGGCGGTTGCGCATCTCAAAACCAAACCGCATTCTGGCGAAGAATGGCAGATTATTGGCCAGAATTTCTATTTTCGCACACCCGCTGGCATGGGCACATCGAAGCTGTTTCCGTACATTGAGCGAACGCTGAAAGTGGCGGTGACGTTTCGCAATTGGCGGACTGTGGAGGCGGTAAAAGGGATGGCGGGGGATTGAGAGTCTGTAACTAAGTTGCACAATTTGGCTCTTGTCCTCGCCCTTGATTATTTTTCGTCATCCATCAGCGACTTGATAAGTTCTGACTTTACCTTGCGGCCTGTAGCCGGAAGGAGTGGGAAGCCGTTTCGTGTGGTTAGTTTGGCAATATCAGTCGTTTCGTGCATAAAACAGGATTTAACCTATGTGGCGCGTAGTTTCAATCTATTTGGTCAAAGCAGAAAGTTATCGTGCTCGTTTGCGGGGATGTGGGCCGCTTGTGCCGCAACGGCGTTAGTTTTGCGTGCAATCGGCATCGATAATTGAGTTGAAACAAGATGTCATAATTGCTACCATTAGGCGTGTTGCGTTACAATGCTATGGAATTTTCGTCGGGGAATATTTGTTCATGTTTATAAGTAATTTGGTAATTCGAAACTTTAGGGCAATTGCTGATTTGAATGTTGAGCTTAGTCCTTTCGTGAATGTTATTGTTGGCCCCAACGGTGTGGGTAAGACAACAATTCTACAAGCAATTCGTGTTGCGAAAGCTATCGCAGCACCAAGAACGCAGCAAGAAGCGTCTCAAGTATTGATCTCTTTGGGCGCTGCCTCCCCACATTTCCCACAACGAGTATTTCTAAACAGCCTTGCGAGAGATGTATCGGCTTCAATAGAGGTGCGCTGCACCTACACACTCACATACGATGAGATTCAGATATTGAAGTCCTCTTTGCCGGAGATCGCAAGAAATATCGTGGCTTCTAGATCGGGGCAAAATTTTTCGAACCCTGCCCTGCTTGTGCAACTACTACAATCACCCGAAGGACAGCGTGAGACAGAGGCAGCGACCGCTGAACTTACTGGTCGATTGAATCAATTGGATAGAGATCCAACTTTGATTTTGGGCGTCACTTTAAACGGTAATGCTGGTTCAATCTTCACTACTGATCCACTCGCAGGTCCGTTGGTTGGTTTTCTTGATCAGCGATTACAGCCATCGCTCTCCACCTTCTCCTACTTCCCCGCTGACAGAGCTCTCCCGATGGGTGAAGCCAATTTGCAGTTAGGTGGACCGGATGCCCAACAGCAACTTGAAATGCACAACTCCCAGCCGCAGATAAAATATCAGAGATTAAAGAATCTAATTATAAATTCCTTAATCTTCCAAAGTGATGAAACGCAGTCAGTTAAAGCTGAATTTGAGAATATATTCAGTCAACTACTGAGAGGTCGAACAATAAACTCAATTAGTATAAATGATCTTGGGTTGCTGTCAGTCATGACGAAGGAAAACATTTCAGAACGATTGATTGAATTGGATAGCCTGAGTAGGTAATCCCCCCCCTTTTTAGCGGGGTTTATTTGTAGAATTTACGCGGTGATTTGCGTTGTGATTTGTCGGTTCAATTTCTGGGCGGGTGTAATGCCGC
>JAYSWX010000040.1:0-13291 GCA_043717855.1 Phyllobacterium sp. | reverse complement strand
AATCCGCCAGCAAAGCACCGGCCGTTGCCACAGACACTTGGATCATGAATTCCGTGTCCCCGTTGCAACGAGCAGGTGGATTATGCGGCAGGTTTGGGAGGCGTGGATAGAATTGGGACAAATAATTTGCGCTGCGAGCCTTTCCCCTGGCGGGGAAGGCGGACGCGTAGCGGCTAGATGGGGGTGGTGACGACAGCAACAAGCTAGCAAAACATAGCAATATCAGCAGCTTAACCCGCGCCATAGCATTTTCTTTACCACCCCCCATCCGCCGCCTCACGGCGACACCTTCACTGCCAAGGGGAGGCTGGGAGCTTGGAATTTCGTGGATATACTACTAATCCCGCCCTCAGTGCGCGCTATTCTTAACCGCCATCCTCGCCGCGACCCGCTCCATACGGGTAGCCATTTCTGACAAAGCGCCTGTCAAGGCGCTATCATTCTTGTCCGCTTTGGAAAGCGCCTCATCCCTCGTTTTGCGCAAGGTATCGAGTTCGCTTTCAATGCCTTTGACGCGCTTTTGTAATTCAACCAACTCGTCCATCACCATAATGCCAGCCATAACAGTCAATCGCTGATCGCCGATTTCGCCAAAGCCTTCTTTGAGGTGCGAGACATATTTATCAAAACGCATGGCCAAATTTTCCAAATGCGCCTCTTGGCCTTCGTCGCAGGCCATACGGTAGGTTTTGCCGTCTATCGAAACATTGACTTGCGCCATGGGTTCACTCCTACCTGTCGAGCACCGCCCGGATTGTTTCCATCGCGCTAACCAAGCGCCGCGACACTTCTTTATTGGCGGACGTCAAACGCTCGGAGCGGGATTCGGAATTGTCCAGCTCTTGTGCCAGACGCGATCTGTCAGAATTAAGGCGCTGCACCTCTTCTTCGGCTTCCGCATAATTGCCGTCTTGTTCCGACCTCGCCTCTAACGCCTTCTCAATGCCAGCCATGGCACGGTTCATCTGGTCCAACACTTGTTTCAGCGTTTGTTCGGCCATGGATTAAGCCTTCCCCGTTTCTGCCGCGAATCGCACTCTGCGCGAACAGTTTCAAACCTTACTGTATAATTTGCAGTTCAATCCCGTCAACAAAGCGGCACTTCACTTACAAAATCAACTGTGTGCAAGCTATTTTTAGCGTTGAACCGCTAACTTTGCGTCATGTTTTGTTGACTCGAATTGGACTCCTGTTATGTGTCCTGTGCGCAGCCCAAGGCTGCGCTTCCGCCCGGACATTGAAACCGGAATTCCGGTCAGATGTATTATTTTGCCTGATTTTTGGAACGGACCTCCTTGATGACATCTCGCGCTACTCATGATCTTATGGCCAATGCAATTCGCTCGCTCGCAATTGATGGCGTTGAAGCTGCTAATTCCGGCCACCCCGGCCTGCCGCTTGGCGCGGCGGATGTTGCAACCGTTCTGTTCACACAGTTTTTGAAATTTGATGCCGCCAACCCGAAATGGCCGGACCGCGACCGCTTTGTTCTGTCCGCCGGGCATGGTTCCATGCTGCTTTATTCGCTTTTGCATCTCACAGGCTACAAGGACGTTACGCTCGATCAGTTGAAGCACTTCCGCCAACTTGGCTCTAACACTGCGGGTCATCCGGAATATGGTCACACCAGCGGGGTTGAAACAACAACGGGTCCGCTCGGTCAGGGCCTTGCAACATCCGTCGGCATGGCGCTTGCCGAGCGTATGCTCAATGCCGAGTTCGGCCGTAAAATCGTTGAGCATTTTACCTATGTGCTCGCCTCAGACGGCGATTTGATGGAAGGCGTGTCTCAAGAAGCCATTGCCATTGCCGGGCATTTGAAGTTGTCCAAACTCATCGTCATGTGGGATGATAATGGCATTTCTATTGACGGCCCGCTGTCAATCTCAGACTCGGTTGACCAAGTGAAGCGCTTCCAATCCGCTGGCTGGCGTTCCGAACGTATTGACGGCCATGATCCGGTAGCCATCGCCGCCGCCATCACCCGCGCGCAAAAATCTGGTAAGCCATCACTCATCGCCTGCAAAACCCAAATCGGCTTCGGTTCCCCCAACCGCGCGGGAACCAGCAAGGCGCATGGCGAAGCATTGGGCGCAAAAGAACTCGCGCTCACCAAGGCACAGCTTGGGCTCAACCCTGAACCATTCTTCATAGAGCCCGAAGCGCTGAAACTATGGCGTGCCGCTGGCTCCAAGGGCGTGAGCGAACGCACAGAATGGGAAGCAAGCTTCGCCACGCTATCGGCCACCAAACAAAGCGAATTCACCCGCCGCGTCAACCATGTGCGCACCGACAAAATCGGCAAGGCCGTCAACGCCTTGAAGAAATCACTTGTCGCCGCGCCTGTATCGGTCGCCACCCGCAAGGCTTCCGAAATGGCGCTGGATGTTATCAAGGCGGTTATGCCGGAACTCGTATCCGGTTCGGCGGATTTGACACCGTCGAACAACACCAAAGCCAAGGGCTTTGAACTGGACGTGACGCCGAAGAATTTCAAAGGGCGCTATATCCGCTGGGGCATCCGCGAGCACGGCATGGCGGCAGCCATGAACGGCATCGCGCTGCACGGCGGTTTCGTGCCGGCCGCTGGCGCGTTCATGGTGTTCACAGATTATTGCCGCCCGTCCATGCGCCTTGCCTCGCTCATGGGCATTGGTGTGGTCTATGTGATGACGCATGACTCTATCGGCCTCGGCGAAGATGGCCCAACCCATCAGCCGGTTGAACATTTGGCAGCGCTGCGCTGCATTCCAAATCTGCGCACATTCCGTCCGTGCGACGCGGTCGAAACTGCCGAGTGCTGGCAAGCAGCTTTAGAGCGTACAGACGGGCCAACGGTTCTGTGCCTCAGCCGCCAAGGTCTGGTGCAGGCACGTTTGAAGAACACATCCGAAAACCTATCCAACAAGGGCGCGTATGAACTGCTCGCCGTTGAAGGCGGCAAGGCGCAGGTCAGCATTTTTGCCTCCGGCTCAGAAGTTGAAATCGCCGTTAAGGCGCGGGCAATGCTCGCAGAAAAAGGCGTCCACGCCCGCGTCGTTTCAGTGCCGTCAATGGAACTGTTCAACAATCAGGACGAGGCCTACCGCAAGTCCGTCATCGGCACGGCGCCAGTACGCATCGCGGTTGAAGCCGCGCTTCGCTTCGGCTGGGATTCAATCATTGGCGAACATGGCCTGTTTGTCGGCATGACCGGTTTCGGGGCATCCGCTCCGGCCAAAGACTTGTACAAGCATTTCGGCATCACTGCCGAAGCACTTGTGGACAAGGTCATGACGCGCCACAACGCATAAATTCAAGTGCCCGTTTGAGCGGGCGCTTCCGCACTGACTTTAAAATAACCGGCTCTCCCCGCCGGAATCTTTAGGAGATAAATATGAGCAAAATTCGCGTCGCCATTAACGGTTTTGGCCGCATCGGCCGCAATGTTCTTCGCGCCATTCACGAGTCCGGCCGTCAGGATATTGATATTGTGGCCGTCAATGATTTGGGTCCGGTGGAAACCAATGCGCATCTGCTGCGCTGGGATTCCGTGCATGGCAAATTCCCGCACACGGTAACTGTGTCCGGTGATAACATCACCGTTGGCAAAGAAACGTTCAAAGTCACCGCCATCAAAGACCCCGCGCAATTGCCGTGGAAAGAGATGAACATCGACATCGTGATGGAATGCACAGGCATTTTCACATCCAAGGAAAAGGCGTCTGCCCATCTCACCGCTGGCGCCAAGCGCGTCATCGTATCGGCTCCTGCCGACGGTGCGGATTTGACCGTGGTTTACGGCGTCAACCATCATTTGCTGACCAAAGATCACATCGTGATTTCCAACGCATCCTGCACGACAAACTGCTTGGCTCCCGTTGCCAAAGTGCTGCATGATGCCATCGGCATTGAAACCGGCTTTATGACAACCATCCATTCCTACACGGGCGATCAGCCAACGCTGGACACGATGCACAAGGATCTCTACCGCGCCCGCGCCGCCGCCATGTCGATGATCCCGACATCCACCGGCGCTGCCAAAGCCATTGGTCTGGTCATTCCAGAACTTAAAGGCAAGCTTGATGGTTCCTCCATCCGCGTGCCAACGCCAAACGTTTCGGTGGTGGATTTCAAGTTCGTCGCCAAGCGCGCAACGAGCGTCGAAGAGGTCAACGCCGCCATTAAGGCAGCCGCGGATGCAGGCCCGCTGAACGGCATCCTTGGCTATACGCTGGAGCCAAACGTCTCCATCGACTTCAACCACAACCCCAATTCATCGACCTTCCATATGGATCAAACCAAAGTGCTGGACGGCACGTTTGTCCGCATCCTCACATGGTACGACAATGAATGGGGCTTCTCAAACCGCATGGCCGATACGGCTGTGGCGCTGGGCAAGACGATCTAATGATGTGGTGGAAACCGCTTTTAGGGGTGGCGATCATCGCCACTCCAATGATTGTTTTCTTTTGCTTGACCCGTGAAAAGCGCGTCCCAAAGTCGGAGAATAATAATCATGATCGTGGGTTTGACGCCGAGCGCGGGCCCGGAGACGGCATGGAAAGCTGAGGTAGCCCATGATTTGGCTGAAACCACTTCTTGGCGTCGCGATTGTCGCTACTCCGCTTATTACCTTCATTTGGTTACTGCGTGAATAGCGTATTCCAAAAGCTCAGGATAACAATCACGAGCGCGGGCTGGAGACAAAAAGCAAGTTACGCATTTAAGAGACGCCCGGCATAGCCCGGGCGTTTTTCATTTCTCGTCAAATTTATGTTGCACTGCGTCTAAACTTTGCCGCACTGTTGCCGGACAGGCAAATCACGGGCAATGAAAGGGCACAGCACGGGTGGCGGAAAGCATTTATCTATTGACGCTGGTGGGCACTGCGCTGGTTTTGGCCGCTGCGTTCTCCTCGCTCATCGCCTTCCGTTTCGGTGCGCCCCTATTGTTGCTGTTCTTGAGCATAGGTCTTCTTACGGGCGTGGATGGCCTTGGCATTCAATTTGATAATACCGAAGTTGCCTATTTCGTCGGCTCCATCGCGCTTTCCATCATCCTGTTCGATAGCGGCTACGGCACGCCTTTGCACGCGCTCCGCCAAGCCGCGGCTCCTGCGCTCACACTGGCGACGCTCGGCGTCATCATCACAGCAGGCATTTTTGCGGTGGCCGCAAAATACATGCTCGGCCTTGGCTGGATTGAATCCTTCCTGCTCGGCGCAATTACGGGCTCGACGGATGCCGCCGCCGTGTTCTTCCTGCTGCGCGCGGGCAATACAAATATCCGCGAGCGCGTGCGCTCCACGCTCGAAATCGAATCCGGTACAAATGACCCGATTGCGATTTTCCTCACCATCTCGCTGGTCGAGCTCTTGGCGCTCGGCCACGCCGCTGAAGTGGGGCCGATGGCACTCAGCGTTGCCGCAGGTTTTATGAAAGAAATGTTCATCGGGGCTGTTATCGGCGGCGCGGGCGGGGCCATCATCCAGCGGCTTGTTGAAAAGTTAGATATAGATCGCGGCCTGTTGCCCATCTTGGTTTTGGCGCTGTCGCTGATGATTTATGGCGCAGCTGGCGTGGCTGGCGGGTCCGGATTTCTCGCTGTTTATCTTGCAGGCATTGTCGCGGGAAATGCCAATTTGCGCTCACACAATGCCATCAAGCATTTTCAGGATGGTGTATCCTGGCTCAGTCAAATCATCATGTTTTTGGTGCTCGGCCTTTACGCCACGCCGTCGGAGTTCATTCCGTTGCTCATTCCATCGGTATTGCTGGCTTTGATTCTAATTTTCATCGCGCGGCCTGTTGCCGTCGCGGTTGCGCTATTGCCGTTCAAATTTCAGCGCACGGAAACTGCCTTTCTGTCATGGGTGGGCCTGCGCGGTGCGGTGTCGATTTTGCTGGCGCTAACGCCAATCTTGGGCGGATTGCCGCAAGGCAAGCAGATTTTCAACGTTGCCTTTATCATCGTCATGGTGTCCCTCATCGTGCAGGGCTGGACAGTGCTTCCACTGGCTAAACGGCTCGGCCTCATCATCCCGCCGCGCATTGGCCCTGTCGATAAAGTCGAGCTGGAATTGCCGGGCTCCGCGCATCACGAGTTGCTGGCTTACAAAATTGTCGAAGGCAGCCCCGTTGCCCGCACCGGCCGCATTCCGCGCTGGGCCAGACCTTCGCTGGTGGTGCGCGACGGGCGTTCGCTGCAATTCCAATATGCCGGACGCCCACGTGCGGGCGATCATGTCTATATCTTCGTTTCCGATAAATACCCGCGTCTGCTCGATAGGCTATTTGCCTCCAAAGCCCCTGTTGCGGCAGACGATGAAGATTTCTTCGGCGCTTTCGGTATTGATCCCACCCGCCCTGCCTCTGAACTCACACTGGCATATGGCGTTGCGCTAACGGAAGCGGAGGCCAAGCAATCCATTGGCAATTTCGTCACTGAACGACTTGGCGGACGTGTCGAATATGCTGACCGCCTGCCGCTGGGTGACATTGAACTCATCGTGCGCGATTTGGATGAAAGCGGCCATGTCACGGAAATCGGCGTTTCGCTTGATCCGCAAATCGAACCGCCGCGCATTCCGGCGTTCCTCAATCCTCGCGACCTTCTTAAAGCCAGCACCTCATTTATTCGCGCCCGCGCCAAAAATCTGCGCGGCAAAGCCTAATTCCAACTTGCAGCATTTGTGGGCCTGACATTTTTAGTCGCATTCTTCTTAACCGTTTGATGTTCCATCAAACTGGAAAATGCTCTATACGTCCCAAAAAATTCAACCTGACTTTAAGGCGCTCCGATGACCAGCTTCAAAACAATGGATTCTCTCAACGATGTACGCAGCAAGCGCGTGCTGGTGCGGGTGGATATGAACGTACCGATGATCGACGGCGAGGTGAGTGACCTGACCCGCATCGAGCGCATTGCACCAACGATTTTGGAACTATCAGACAAGGGCGCAAAGGTAATATTGCTCGCCCACTTCGGTCGCCCGAAAGGCGTTGATGCAACATTGTCATTGGCTCCGGTCGCAGCAGCCGCCGCCCAAGTTTTTGGTCGCGCCGTTGCGTTTGCCACAGACTGCATTGGCGCACCCGCCGAAACAGCAATCGCCACCATGAATGACGGCGATATTCTTTGCCTCGAAAACACCCGCTTCCACAAAGGCGAGGAGGCCAATGATCCGGCATTCGTGGCCTTGCTTGCAAGCCTTGGCGATATTTTCATCAATGATGCCTTCTCCGCTGCGCACCGTGCCCACGCCACCACGGAAGGCTTGGCGCATCATCTGCCATCTTATGCGGGCCGCACCATGCAGGCGGAACTGGAAGCGCTGGAAAAAGGTCTTGGTAAGCCCGTTAAACCCGTTGTGGCAATCGTCGGCGGCGCGAAAGTTTCCACCAAAATCGATCTTCTGATGAACCTTGTGAAAAAAGTTGACGCGCTGGTAATTGGCGGCGGCATGGCCAATACATTTTTGGCAGCCAAGGGAATCAATGTTGGCAAGTCCCTGTGCGAACATGACCTTGCCCCCATCGCCCGCCAAATCATGATCGAGGCAGTGACTGCCGGCTGCGCCATCGTGCTGCCGGAAGACGGCGTTGTCGCCCGCGAATTCAAAGCCAATGCGGCCAATGAAACCGTTGATGTGAATGCCATTCCGGCGGACGCCATGATGCTGGATGTCGGCCCGAAATCCGTCGCGGCCATTACCGCATGGATTGAAAAAGCCCATACGCTGGTGTGGAACGGCCCGCTCGGTGCATTCGAAATCGCTCCCTTTGATGCGGCCACAGTGGCAGCTGCCAAGGTAGCCGCTCGCCAAACCAAGGCGGGCAAACTCACCTCCGTTGCAGGTGGCGGCGATACTGTATCAGCGCTTAATCACGCGGGCGTGGCCGGTGACTTCACCTACGTTTCCACCGCTGGCGGTGCTTTCCTTGAATGGATGGAGGGCAAATTATTGCCCGGTGTAGAAGTGCTGAAGTCTTGAGTTAGAGTATTTTCGAACCTGATGGAACATCAGGTGATTAAGAATAATGCGCCAAAACAATGAGATAGAGCGGCGCTTCGGTTTGTGTAAACATCCGCCGCTCTAGACTCCTTCTAGCAATTGCACTTTCTGCAATGCGCCAACGACGGCCGCATCGTTCTGAACGACCGGCTTTCCCGTTGAAAGCAAAATCATGCCGCCGAGAATTATCGCAACGCCTGCAATTTCACGAATAGTGTATTGTTCGCCCAGCACCACACACGCCACACCAAATGTCATAAGCAATTCGAGCGACAGCATGAGCACCATAACATAGCCGAGCCGCGTGGCCTTCAACACTTCAATTTCCAGCCAGCCACCAAGGCCAAGCAACAGAAAAACCAGCGGCAAGGAATAAATCAGCGGCTCTGCGCCGAAGACCTTCATGGCCCACGACGCAGCCATAAAGAAAAACGCCGATCCCACGGTAAGGATCAATACAAGAATTGCTGACATGCGCAAACCTCTTTCAGGTTTCGCGCCCCGTGGAGATATATACATGGGAGTTAAAATTCGACATGCCCCAAATGGGGTATGAAACATATTATTTACGGCAAAAATGACTCTAATTCATCCAACGCCATGCGCCATTCTTGGAAAAACAGCAATTGCCCTGCATTTTCGATGATGGAGATATTCACATTCGGATAGGCGTGCATGAGCTCCAGCATCGTTGCTTTGGGCGATTGCGGGTCTTCCGCGCCTTGCAACATGCGCACCGGCACGGGGCAATTATGCACAGTGTCTGCCCAGTTACCTTCTGAATCAATACATTCCCGCGCAAATGCTTCATGGGCAATATGCCAATCGCTCAATGATATCTCCGAGCCGAGCAACATGGCCTCGCGCACCTCCGGCAGTGCAAATGTGCGCACATCTGCGGGAGAATCGGCATTGACCGAATTGAAAAACCGCTCTTTGCCGATGCGCCGCGCCAGCGAAAAACCGGCTTTAACAAGGAATGGCAATATCAGTGGCGCGTAGCGGGCGTTGGCCAGGATAAAGCGATGCCACTTGCCCATGCGCTCATATTGCTCGGCGGTCTGGGTGGGCAATGTGCCGGAACAAGCCAGAATGCCACGTACCATTGTTGGCTCCGCTGTCGCGAGGCGCATCGCATAGCGAATGTCTGCGCCAAGGCACAGGATTGCGGTTTTTTCGATATGCAAATGTTTCAAGAGCCGCGAAAGGTCCGCCCCGGTTTCACCGGCATAGTCCACGCGTGGCGGTAGCTTGGAACTATGGCCATAACCGGCGCGCACGGGCACGATGACGCGAATGTTACGCTTGACGGCCTCCGCTTCCGCACTTGCCGGCCAGCGTGTCAGCCCGTAGTCAATCGGCAGAAAGAGGCATGGCCTGCCAGTCGGACTGCCATATTCAAAATAATCATAGCGCCGCCCGCCGGGCATTGTCATGGTTTCAAATGGTATCGGGGCAAGGGAGCCGGGTATGCTGATCTTCGTTTCGGGTTCACTATTGGTGTGGCCGACCACATCCATTAAACTAAGCGTAATGCGGATAAGCTCCGTCTGCGAGCGGGTCTCTGTTTTAGCCAATACTGATCGAAGCTGGGAGCGCACTGTTTCCTGAGATCGTCCGCGCTCAGTGCCAATCGCTTTGACGCTTTTCCCCTCCACCAGCCCGCGCACAATTTCAACCTCTGCCAAGGTGAGCTTGAAGGCATCCTTCATCAGCTTGGTGAGATTTTCCGGCCAGCCAAGTTCGGAAGTGCGGACCATAGCCATTGGCACGCGGTTCAACCCGGTAATAGGCGCGATGTGAAAAACGATGGCTCTATCATCACTGGCAGCTGTAAAGCGCAATAGCGATGATTTCTTGGACTTCCCTGCCGCCGCCGCAATCGCCTCAATCAACTGTGCGGCTTCGCTTTTAGCGAGCTTCAAAACGCTGATATCTTTACCGATTTGGATTCCGAACAGAAGTTCCGCAGCTGAGTTAGCTTCTAAAATCCGCCCGCCGGGCGTTGCGCAAAACGTTGCCGCTATTTCTGTTGCGAACTTTGTTTGCCAGGTTTCTTCATAGGGATCACGCAACCTGTCAA
Source organism: Phyllobacterium sp. (assembly GCA_043717855.1). GTDB lineage: Bacteria > Pseudomonadota > Alphaproteobacteria > Rhizobiales > Rhizobiaceae > JANMEX01. Next base: position 3,212 of record JAYSWX010000040.1, on the reverse strand, counting down.
GGAAGTCACCGGCGCGGCGCGCATGGACGGCAAACTCGCTATACTCATCACCCTCCGGCCCAAATTGAGGTTGCGCAAACCGCAGGGGGTGCATTCGCTTTTCCCACGCGTCAAGCAATTCTTCATAACGCTCGGGGTCCAGCGCCACGTCATAGATATGGTCAATTATTTCCGCTTTTTGTGACGGATCGGTTTCTGTCATAGCAGCGCCCCACAACACAACTTGATGCACGTAAAATTAAGCTGTGCAACACTAACCGTGGATTCAGATTACGCAACGGCATTCTAGCAATTTTTCTCAATATTTTACCAAAAAGGAAAAACTATCGAGCACGCGCTCGTTCGTCATTAACCCTCATCAATTAAATCGTGAAACTATAATCGATTAAAATAAATTCAATCGTTTCAATAATTTACCTAGATGTTTCCCTCCTAGAATTCTGATGATAAGCGAAAAAAATCAATTGGAGTTTTCGCATGATCTCGCAACTGGAACAAATTGCCCAACAACTGCTAACCTCGGGCAAAGGCATTCTTGCCGCAGATGAAAGCACCGGCTCTATCAAGAAGCGGTTAGAGTCCATTGATGTAACATCAACGCCGGATACGCGTCGCGACTATCGTGAAATGTTGTTTCGCAGTGAGGCTATGAAAAATGATATTTCAGGCGTGATCCTGTTTGATGAAACGCTGCGTCAAGACGCAAATGACGGGACACCGCTACGCGATCTGCTCACCAGCGCCGGATCACTCATCGGCATCAAAGTTGATACGGGCGCTGTAGCGCTGCCCGGCTTTCCCGGTGAAACCATCACCGAGGGTCTGGATGGCCTGCCAAAACGCGTCGCAGAATATCATGATCTGGGCGCACGTTTTGCTAAGTGGCGCGGTGTCATTGCCATTTCCAACGGCCTGCCAACATGGGGCGCGGTGCGTGCCAATGCGCAGGCGTTGGCCCGCTACGCTGCCATTTGCCAAGCAAGCGGCATCGTTCCTATCGTCGAGCCTGAAGTGCTGATGGACGGAATTCCAGGCGATCATTCGATTGAGCGGTGTCAGGAAGTGACCCGCTGGGTGCTTGAAACCGTATTTTCAGAACTTAAAGAAGCCCGCGTTGAGCTGTCGGGCATCATACTTAAACCGAACATGATTGTGCCGGGAAAACACGCCAAGAAGGCATCCGTCGCAGAGGTCGCTGAACGCACAATGACTGTGCTTAAGTCCACTGTCCCAGCGGGTGTTCCCGGCATTGCTTTCCTTTCCGGCGGTCAATCGACAGAGGATGCAACGGCTCACTTATCGGCTATGAATGCCGCCGGTCCCCTGCCATGGAAACTGACATTCTCCTATGGTCGCGCGTTGCAGCAGCCGGCGCTGCAAGCATGGGGCGGCAAAACCGAGAATGTTGCCGCCGGTCAGCGCGCATTCAACCATCGTGCCCGTATGAATGGTTTGGCCGCGATTGGAGATTGGGCGGCAAGCCACGAAGTGGCGGCATAACGCCCGTAAATCGATCAATTCTTTACTGTTTTGTCAATTCTATCGTCTATGCAACATAATCCACTTGTGACTATGCCGGAGACTATGGATGCGACCTGCCTTGCGCCAAAAATTGATACGCCTGATTATGGCAACCTATCTTTTTGGCGCGGGCGCTATCGCGGTCCAATATTTTATTGCCCATGGTTCAGATGGCGCATCACTCCTCATGATCCTTTGGACCCTGCCAGTTGCTCTTAGCGGCCTTGTGCTCGTTTACTGGCCGCTTGGCGTCGTGTTTCCCTTCATGCCCGCTATGCTTGGCCAATATGGCGGACATTTTGCTTATTTCATTCCGGCCGTTTTCATAATGGCTTTGGCAATCTACAAACTCGTTGGCATTAAACGCTCCTGACAGTACGTTGTCAGGAGGGGTATGAAATGGTGTGGTTATTAACAACATGGAGATACTCAGATGACCACCCAAACAAATCGCCCGGAACATGCTATCGTCTGGTTCGAAATACCGGTAAGCGACCTTGCCAAATCCAAGGCATTTTACGAGACTGTGCTGGCTGATGAAATGATGGATCAGGATATGGGGCCAAACATGACCGTCGTATTTCCTAAAGCCACCGAGAGCTCGATTGCCGGGCATCTATACGTCGGCAAACCGTCAGCCCTGGGCACAGGCAGCACCATTCACCTCGCTTCGTCTACCCCGCTCGAGGCCTCATTGGAGCGTGTAAAGTCCGCAGGCGGACATGTCGTATCGGACGTAATCAACATTCCAAGTGGCCGCTTCGCCTACTGCACAGATTTGGACGGCAATTCATTCGGGCTGTTTGAGGCATGATGAATGCGCCGCGCTGACCGTCTTTTTCAGATTGTCCAACATCTTCGCGGTGGCCGTTTGGTCACCGCGAAAATGCTGTCTGACCGGCTTGAAGTATCCGAGCGCACCATCTATCGCGACATTGCTGACCTCCAATCCACCGGCGTGCCGGTGGATGGCGAGGCGGGCGTGGGTTATATTCTGCGCGAGGGTTTTGACCTGCCGCCGCTGATGTTCACGCAAGACGAAATCGTCGCACTCGTGGCTGGCGCGCGTATGGCAAGAGCCTTTGGTGGCGCGGCGATGGCGCGGGCCGCCGAAGAGGCGCTCATCAAAATCGGCGCTGTGTTGCCGCCCGCCCTTCAAGCGCGGCTGAAAGCGGTAGAGGTTCATGCGCCGGGCATTTTATTATCTGAACCGGAACGTCAAATGGTGGACTTTCTTGAAACCGCTGTGGCTGGGAAAATTACGGTCGCACTGGCTTATGGCGATGTGCAAAACCAAATGACAACTCGCCATGTCCGCCCGCTCGGCCTGTGGTTTTGGGGCAAGGTCTGGACCTTTGTCGCATGGTGCGAACTGCGAAATGATTTTCGCGCCTTCCGCATCGACCGCATCCATAGCGCAGCTGATACAGGTCAAACGTTCAAGTTGGAGCGTGGCAAGACACTGCGTGATTTCTACCGCCAATTGGAAGTGCGTGAAGGCATCACAGAAAGCCGGATGAACCTTTGCTAGCGCACAGTGCGTTTTGATAGAATCAAAACTTTTGCTCTAAATCCTTGTTTTGGCGCATTTTCCTTAAACGCTTGATGTTTCATCAAGCTTGGAAATGCTCTAAGGCAATAAAAAACCCAACGTCACCGCTGGGTTTTTATGCCAATAATTTCGAATACTT
>JAYSWX010000039.1:0-5173 GCA_043717855.1 Phyllobacterium sp. | reverse complement strand
AACTGTCTCTTGTGCGACGCTTATACCCACCATTTGGGACAAAATCAGACCAGATTCAATTGTCTATACCGACAGCTTCCGCAGCTATGATGTGCTCGATGTCCCGGAGTTTCATCACGTTCGCATCAATCATTCGCAGATCTTTGCCGACCAAACCAACCACATCAACGGCATTGAAAACTTCTGGAACCAAGCCAAACGGCACATGCGCGCTTCAGCGGAATCCCATCGCAGCACTTTCATTTGTTCATAAAAGAGTGCGTGTGGCGTTCCAACAATCGACCTGATGCCGACCTCGCTAAAGTATTGGAGAAATGGTGGTTCAAATAATAAAATTCCCCTTAGCTATGTCAGCCCCCAAACTTGAGTGCTTGCCGACCGTCAGAAGACTGGTCGGCAAGCGCAAATTATCAGCCTTTTTTAGGTACTGTCTTGAATGGGCTGGTGGCCAGACCCTTCACGGGATCTGACGAAGATTGACCTGCAAGCTTGGCCTTGTCCGCCGCCTTTGGCTTCTTGGTTTCCTTGTTGCTTTTCATTTGACCCTTGGCCATTATAGTCTCCTTTACTGCAGTATAATCTATCTAATTTCACACGGTTTTGCACCTTCACGCAACTCTAATTTGGAAGGTCGATTTTATGTGCAAAACAGCTTTTAATAACAAAAAACCCCGCCGCCTCAAAGGCGCGGGGTTCCCGTTGCGCTAAACAGCGCCTACCTCAATTCCCTTTTCTTTAACCACCAACGCTGCCCGTACATCCGGGGTCAACATCTTATAGGCAATTAAATCTAAGGGTCAGCTCAATTAAATGAGCTTGAGGTTGTCAGCTGACATCTTGCCGCTCTTGCGATCTGCAACGAGTTCGTAAGATACCTTCTGGCCATCACGAAGTTCGTTGATGCCTGAACGTTCTACAGCAGAGATGTGAACGAATGCGTCAGAGCCGCCGTTGTCCGGAGCAATGAAGCCGAAGCCTTTTTGTGAGTTAAACCACTTTACGGTTCCAGTAGCCATTTTATAGTGCCTTTCGCGTATATCGCTTTGCTAGCCGACACGGTGTCAGCCATTTAGTGTAGTAGTCGGTAAAGAACGTCAGCAGAGCGATAGTTAAGCGCAAGGCCAAGTCTATAGGCCGTTTCCATACATCCCTCATATGGACGATTTTTCAGGGATTTACAAGATGTAAAACAAAAGGCTCAGAAAGCGGGCGCTAATCCCGCCCGAAATGTTTGTGCCGGGCGATTATTACTAGGCTAATTTACTGATATTACTGCGCTATTTGAATTAACTTAACATGACGGCTGTGTGCGAAAATGACGAGGACGGCCACAGTCAATACCAAAGCGCAGACTCCAACGGCGGGATTGGTGGAGCAATTCCGCGACATGACACCAAGCGCGGTTGGTGCGATGACGCGCGGAACCCCTGTGACCACCATAAATATTGACGGACCCAAGGCGTAGACTTGCGACGGTTGCCGCTTTTGGACAGACCCTGAAGGCGCACCGAAAATTGCCCTGATAACTGCAAACACAATCATTATCACCGCGTGGTGTGATGCTGCAAAATTAGGAATGGTCAAGAATTTACATCAGCAAGTTTATAGGAAACAGCACAATCACCTTTCGTGCCTCTTTCGGTGCTGTGCCGCAACAGCTGATTTCGGCGCTAAAGCGATGAAAGCGCCAGTCTTGCTGCGGCCAAGTCTTCCAATGCGTGGCCTACACCCTTGAAAAGGGTTATATCTTCCAGTGCGCGCCAAGACTCTTCCACGGGTCTACAAAGGTCATAAAGCGTGCCGCATATGGAATTTTGGGTGAGTGCGCCGCTGGCAAACGGTGAAATTAGGTCGCCTGTTTCATGTAGCGCGGCTTCGGTATCGATAAAAACCTTGGCGCGGCGCATGGCCTCGTCGTCCGCTTCGCGCATATGCGCAGCGTAAGAGCCAATGAGATCAATATGTTGACCCGGTTTCAACCAAGAGCCCTTGATGACGGGCTCGGTTGCCAGTGTGGCGCAGGAAATGATGTCAACACGCGCGACCGCGTCTTTCAAGTCTGTAACTGCAGTGGCGTGAATGCCTTCTGTCTGCCATTGCGCCACTTGGCGAACGGCAGATTGCGGTGTGCGACTCCAGATCAACACCTCCTCAATTTGGCGAATGGCCCCGAAGGCAAAGGGAAGCTCGTTAGCAACACGGCCGGAACCCACGACTAGCAGCGATTTGGAATTAGGTTTTGCCAGATGACTTGCCGCCAGCGCAGACACTGCCGCTGTGCGCATAGCAGTGAGTGTTGCTCCATCCAATATGGCTTTGTGCTCGCCGGTAACTTCGTCAAACACCAGATAGCTAGCTGTAATTGCAGGCAAGGAGCGAACAGAATTTCCGGGGGTAATGTTAACAATTTTTACACCGCCGACACCAAAGCCCTTCGCCCACGCGGGCATCAGCAACAGTACGGCATCTGGCTCGCCGGACTTTTGCATTGTGTGGTGATGACGCTGCGGCGCTGTTGCGCCGCTGGCGAATATCTCTGAAATCGCAGAGATAAGCCCGGGATAATTCAATGCTGCTGCGGTTTGTGCGGCGGTGAAAAAGCGCATGTATACCCCTTCAAGAAAATCGCTTGGGCGTAACCCATTTTAAATCAAAGCCTTGGGCTAAAAAATTATCGGGTTGCTTATCTGCAAGCAATAGTGATGCGGCAAGTTGGCCTAGTGCCGGCGACGTTTGAATGCCAAAGCCGCCTTGCCCTGCGAGCCAAAACAGGCCGTCAATTTTTGCGTCCCAGCCCACCACGGGTGCACGATCTGGCGCGAACGAGCGCAGGCCTGCCCATGAGTGCGAGACGTGGCGGGCGTTAATGCTCGTTGCTTCACTTAGCCAATGCATCGCCCATGCAATATCAAGCTCCTCCGGCCGGGCATCACAAGGCTCGCTCAAATGCTCGTCAGCTGGTGATATCATAAGCTTACCAGCATCGGGCTTCATGTAGAAATCTTCTTCAATTTCAGCAACTTCCGGCAGTGTTGACACGGTAATTTCTGGCGGCAATTCAACGGTAATAATGGTGCGGCGCAGTGGTGTTATACCGATTGCATTCGCGCCAACCAGGGTTGCGGTTTTATCCGCCCACGCGCCCGATGCATTGACTATTGTCGAGGCTGCAAATGTACCTGTAGCTGTTTCAATATGCCATTGCCCCTGTTTTCTTATTGCGCTGAGCAACCCGGCTTTAGTGTGAGCAACGACGCCTGACTTTTTTGCGGAGCGAATATAGCTCTGAAAAAGGGTCTCCACTTCAATATCCCAACAATTGGGATCATAAAACGCGGACGAGAAAAAATCAGGGTTCAGTATTGGTGCGCGCTGCATGACCTCCTCAACGGTGAGCATGACGATATCACTTGAATTTCTACGTTCAGTGTCAAACACCGTTGCTAATTTCTCACGTTTCTCCTCCGCCGCGATATAGATTGCGCCACGCGGGTTGAGCAGTCTGGTTTCAGTGAAAGCGGGTGCCGGGTCATTGAGAAACTGAAAACTCAATTTTGCGAGCCCGCCAACAAGCCGAGTATGGTGTGAATAGGAAAACTCACCAGCTGACCGTCCTGTAGTGTGGTAACCGAATGCGTCTTCCTGTTCCAAGACCACCACTTTGCGCGCGTCGCCCAAAAAGTGCGCGAGTGAAAATCCGGCGATGCCGCCGCCGATGATGGCGATGTCAAACTGTTGGGTCATAAAAATCTTTGGTCTGTTAAATCGCACGACTAATTGCGGCGCGGTTCATTATAGCTGCCAGAGCGGCGGATGTTCAAACAAAACCAAAGCGCCGCTCTATCTCAATGTTTTCGCACCGGTTATTTCGAAAAACCGCACACACTTTTTAAGGCCGACACTGTAGACTTATTTCATCGTGAAAATATCAATTTTGAAATATTTGTCGTTAATTGCTTTGTATGTGCCATCGGTTCGCATTACTTCAATGGCTTTATTGAAGGCTTCAAGCGTCGATGTGTCTTCTTTGCGTAGAGCAATGCCCGCGCCTTCGCCGGCATATTTAGCATCGGTCACCGCCGCGCCCACCAACTCGCAACATGTTCCGTCTTTGCCATTGTTTACCCAATCCATCATTGGCAGCAAATCACTGACGCCGAAATCCAGACGACCGTTGACCAGATCAAGGTTGACTTCATCCTGAGTTGGATAGGTTTTGAGCGTGGCATCCGGGAATGCGGCGGTTACAAAGTCTGCTTGCGTTGTTCCGGCCTGCGCGCCAATAGTTTTGCCCTTGAGTGTATCAGCGGTGATTTCGGTAAGGGCGGAACCTTTTTTGGCGACAAAAGTCAAAGCTGCTTTGTAGTACGGGTTAGAGAACGCAACTTTCTGGCGGCGTTCTTCGGTAATCGACATTGAGGCGATAATCGCATCATATTTTTTTGCCAAGAGCCCGGGAATAATGCCATCCCAGTCTTGGGTAACGATGGTGCATTCCATCTTCATGTGTTCGCACAATGCATTGGCAACATCGATATCAAACCCGACAATATTACCGTCGGCAGTTACCGCGTTGAAAGGTGGGTAGGCGCCTTCGGTGGCGATAATTAATTTGTCTGCCGCCAATCCATTGCCAAGGCTCGCTGCTAACAGTCCGGTCGCTAGAATTGCGGCGTTCATCAAATGCTTCATGTCATTCCCCTTTTATTGTGGTCCGATCACAGTCGGTTAACAAAGAAAGTAGCAGCAAGCCTCACACTTAAGCAATAACACTATTAACCTAATACGCTCCAGATTTGTCTGCTATTTTGGAAAAACACAACTCATAACCTCAAAAGCACGATTTACCGTGGAAACACCAGATTTTGCAGTGTGGCGGGGTTCACGCCTTCAATGCGAGCCATAACCGCACGGGCAAGATCGCGGCCAGCCTCGCGAAAGTCCTCAGTAATTGTCAATATCTCCGGCTTGTACCAAGTCAGTAATTGGCCGGTATTTTTTGTGACCAGATCAATGTCGGTACCAATTTTCAACCCCGCCAATTCAAAGCCACTGGCAAGTCCCAGGGCGCTAAGGGGGGAGCTGCAAACGACACCGTCCGGACGATCGGAGCGCGAGCCGACATCGAATCCCAATTGCCGAATTGCCTCCATTGGCGAATCGACATCCCGCG
>JAYSWX010000038.1:0-5206 GCA_043717855.1 Phyllobacterium sp. | reverse complement strand
CCATCGCAATTGAATTAAAGTTCGAGCCGATTGCGCCAAAACACACCATTGCGAGGCCGAATAAGCCTAGAAACAGCGGCAGCGGGACGGGGCCAAATGACGCAAAACCTGCCATGACCGCCGATGATATGATGAACCCTAGCAGGGCAGCGTGTGAAAGGCGTCGCATTCCTAGGCGGATAACTAGTTTGGAATTTACAAAGGAGGCAATAGACATCATGCCTGCAACGCCTGCGAAAACCACTGGAAACCAAACGCCAAGGCCGTAAATGCCGACATAAATCTGCTGGGCGGAATTGATGAAACCGAACAGCGCACCGAAGATTACGGATGTTGCCAGCGTGTACCAAAGCGATAAGCGGTTGGTCATAACCACCTTGAAGCCAGCAGCAACTGAGGCAAGCGTGAAGGGACGACGATCTTCCGGGTGCAATGTTTCCGGCAGGCGATTTAACGCCCAAATGCCAATAATGGTTGCTGTCACGGCCATGAATACGAATATCATGTGCCATTCGCTGAACAGCAAAATCAGCTGGCCGATATTAGGCGCGACAACGGGCATAATCATAAACACGGTCATTACCAGCGACATGACCTCGGCCATTTGTCGGCCTCCGAATACGTCGCGCACGATGGCAATGGCGATGACGCGTGTGCCTGCTGCGCCTGCGCCTTGAATGACGCGAAGCAAAAGCAGCGGGGTGAATGCAGGGACGAACACGCAACTGATGGCTGCCAAAACGTAAACCGCGATGCCAATGAGCAATGGTCCGCGACGGCCATAGCGATCTGACAGGGGGCCGAAGATCAGCTGGGTTACGCCAAATCCGAGCAGATAGGCCGAGATAACATACTGCCGCTGGTTCGGATCAGTTACACCAAGACTTGCGCCAATCTGGCTCATACCGGGCAGCATGACATCAATCGCCAGTGCGTTAATCGCAATAAGAGCGGCAATCATAGCGATGAATTCGCCGCGTTTGATTTTGAGAGGGAAGTTATCAGAGCTTTTGATAGGTGCATTCATTTTTTAAATGCTTTCATAAAAATGGAAAGAGCGCCGGGGGCAGGGCCAGCGCTCGCAAGATGATTCCGCAATGATGCGGAACACATTCAATTCATTAGATAATATTAGGCTGCGCTTTTAATGGCGACGCCCTTTTCTGACATGAAATCTTGGAGTTCTTGCTGCTGAAACATTTCGCGCACGATGTCGCAGCCGCCGACAAATTCGCCCTTTACATACAACTGAGGAATGGTTGGCCAGTTGGAATAGTCTTTAATGCCATTGCGCAAATCGTCAGAAGAGAGGACATTTATACCCTTATAGTTCACGCCAACATGGTCCAAAATCTGCACGACTTGGCCTGAAAAACCACACTGCGGAAAATCCGGTGTGCCTTTCATAAACAGCACAACGTCGTTGGACTTCACTTCGTTTTCGATCCAAGAATTGATTGCGGACATGGGGAGGTTCCTTCGATTTGGGTTCAAGGCCCGAATTGGTATGAACTTTAAATAAACCTTGCCAAGCGGGATGACAAGGTGCTCGGTAATTATCTCTGCTTTGTTTTTGATCGGGCTCTTAATGTTGCCTTGGAACTGATGTGCTTTGTCGCAGGACGTAACAGTTTTTCGATGGCACGAAGCGTGGTTGACGGTGTTTTGCGGCGACGGCGGCGCGGGGAGAGCTTGCGGTTTGCTTTTTGTAGCAAGTCTTTGAGCGTGCTTTCCGCGACGCCTTTGAAAAATTCACTGATGCTCATTTTAGCCTCTTAATTCAAAACCGGAATTGACGTCTGCAGCGCCAGCGCATGGAGCGCGCCGCCCATATTTCCTTTGAGCGCCTGATAAACCATTTGATGCTGCTGCACGCGGCTTTTGCCACGGAAACTTTCGGCCACCACTTCGGCGGCATAGTGATCGCCGTCGCCGGCTAAATCACGAATGATGACAACAGCATCTGGAATGCCGTCTTTAATCAGCCGTTCAATTTCGTGGGCGTCCATTGCCATGTCAGTCTTCCTTCACGCCGCCATATAGTCGGGGAACCACGACTCATGCGCGGATTTCAAGCTAGCAACATTTATGGCGCGGGCGTCACCTAATTTCAATTCACTGCCCTTTGTATTACCAATCCACGGCGCGAAAACGCCTGCCTCGCCGGCGCGTTCGTGCACTTCATCGAGATTTTCGCGGGTGACCGTGATGACGTAGCGGCCTTGGTCCTCACCGAAGAAGACGGGAATCGGATCGTAATCATTGAGCTGTTTGATGTCTGCGCCAATGCCGGATGCCATTGCCATCTCGGCCACGGCCAGTGCCAATCCGCCATCCGAACAATCGTGAACGGCAGTGGCCAAACCATCGCGGATAAGCTGGCGCACAAACAGGCCGACACGCTTTTCGTGAGCGAGATCAACGTGCGGGGCAGGGCCGTCTGTGCGGCCAAAAAGGTCGCGCATGTAAATGGACTGTGCCAAATGCGTGCCCCATTCTGGTGGTGCGCCAGCGAGCAGGATGCACTCGCCCTCTGCGGCGAACCTGATGCGGGCCATTTTGGACCAATCGTCAATGAGGCCAACGCCGCCGATTGTTGGTGTTGGCAAAATGCCTGTGCCATTGGTTTCGTTGTAGAGCGAGACATTGCCGGAGACGATGGGGAAATCGAGCGCAGTGCAAGCTGCGCCGATGCCTTTGACGGCGAATACCAGTTGCCCCATAATTTCGGGGCGCTCGGGGTTGCCAAAGTTGAGATTATCTGTTGCGGCCAGAGGCTCAGCACCCACGGCGCAGAGGTTGCGCCAGCACTCGGCGACGGCTTGCTTGCCGCCTTCAAACGGGTCGGCTTGGCAGTAGCGCGGGGTGACATCGGATGAGAAAGCCAGCGCTTTGGTGGCATGGCCTTCCACGCGCACGACGCCAGCATCGCCGCCGGGAAGCTGCAAGGAATTGCCTTGGATTAGTGTGTCATACTGTTCATAGACCCAGCGGCGCGAGCATTGATTGGCTGAGCCGACAAGTTTCAGCAACGCATCTGCAACGTCCATTTGCGGCACATCATCGACGGCAAGATGGGCTGGCTTTACCGGCTCAATCCACGGGCGGTCATATTCTGGCGCTTCATCACCGAGTTCTTTGATTGGCAGGTTGGCGACTTCTTCGCCTTGGTGCATCACGCGGAAGCGCAAGTCGTCGGTAGTTTCGCCGACGATGGCGAAATCCAAGCCCCATTTAATGAAGATGGCCTCCGCTTCCATTTCTTGCTCAGGGCGTAGCACCATAAGCATACGTTCTTGGCTTTCGGACAGCATCATTTCATAGGCGGTCATGCTGGTTTCGCGCACGGGCACTTTGTCGAGATCAAGCAGGATGCCGAGGTCGCCTTTTGCACCCATTTCGACAGCAGAACAAGTAAGGCCCGCGGCGCCCATGTCTTGAATGGCGATAACCGCGCCGGAGGCCATCAGTTCTAGGCAGGCCTCGAGCAGGCACTTTTCAGTGAAAGGGTCGCCGACTTGCACCGTCGGACGCTTTTCTTCGATGCTGTCGTCAAATTCAGCCGACGCCATTGTCGCGCCACCAACGCCATCTCGGCCGGTTTTTGCGCCAAGGTATACAACGGGAAGGCCAACACCTTTAGCGATTGAAAGGAAAATGCCGTCAGTTTTCGCAAGGCCCGCGGCAAACGCGTTAACGAGGCAATTGCCGTTGTAGCTCGGGTCAAATTCCACTTCGCCGCCAACGACGGGAACGCCAAATGCATTGCCATAACCGCCGACACCAGCGACAACGCCATTCACCAAATGCTTGGTTTTTGGGTGCGATGGCTCGCCAAAGCGCAGCGCGTTCATCGCCGCGATTGGTCGTGCGCCCATGGTGAACACATCGCGCAAAATGCCGCCGACGCCTGTGCCCGCGCCTTGGTAAGGCTCGATGTAGGACGGGTGGTTGTGGCTCTCCATTTTGAAAACCACGCAATCGCCATCGCCAATATCCACAACGCCAGCGTTTTCGCCCGGCCCCAAGATAACTTTTGGGCCAGTGGTCGGCAGGGTTTTCAGCCACTTCTTGGAGGATTTATACGAACAATGCTCGTTCCACATGGCGGAGAAAATACCGAGCTCGGTGTAAGTTGGTTCGCGTTTGATGAGGCCAAGAATGCGCTGGTATTCATCCGGCTTCAAGCCATGGGAGGCGATGAGTTCCGGGGTGATGGGGCGGGTGTTTTGAATGGTCATGAATTTATGCTTTTTTGTTACTTCAGGATTTGCGAGTACAGGCAAGATGATTGCTAGGCAGACTCGCTATGCGAGGACCTATATTTTTGAATTACTTGTAATGAGAACATATTGTCTTGCTCATACATTTACAGAAAGGCCGAGGGCCTTTTCGATATTTTCTATAATAATCCCATAATTATCCGTCCAATGAAACAAAAATCCACTAGCGTTCGTATTTCCACAGCTTTCCCCAATACGAGCAATGAGCAGCAAAGACCAATACAGTGCAATTAGGCAAAAATTCAGGTCTTCGAAAGTTGCCTGTAAGTTCTCCACCATACCCTGAAAAACTATGGGTTCAGCGTGATTTATAAGCGCTGACGCTGGTTCCCAGCGTGGGTGCACAATTTCATTTCGAAGTTGAGAGTATTCAAATATTTTGGTTATCAATACATCTTGATTTTTGATTTTAGATTCAAAGGACAACTCAATCAGTTTTTCTATTTTCTTTGACAGTGATCCATGATTTTTTTTCAATTGCGCCATAATTGAATCATTGCCCAATTCATTTGCAAGCTGCAGAAAGAAGGTGTTAGCGAACGCCTCCAAGCCAGTGAGGCACATAATAAATGACTGCATTCCAAACATTCGACGAATGCCACTATCATCGAATTTGCGCATTTGGTTGATATTGTCGGCAGCAGACTTAAAATATATCTTCACAATGGAGTAGTGTTGCTCCAATGCGACTGTCCCCGAATGCGGCTTCCCATCTTTGGTAATGTTTTTTATTGTTCCCTCGGAATCGACGTCAAAAACAAAGTCAGCCATGTCTTGCTTCTCACGCTTAAGCGCTACAGCCGGTGGCACCAGCCGCCCAGCGGTTCAAATCGGCATTGATGCGCGGGGCAAGCGCGGATTGTGCCAGCGGGCCAAATGATGTGACGCCTTTGCCAGCTGCAGTAATCACCAGCTTTGGCAGT
>JAYSWX010000037.1:0-5230 GCA_043717855.1 Phyllobacterium sp. | reverse complement strand
GTATTGAGTAGTAACCCGATAGCCGTATCGGCAACTTCCTCAGTCAGCACATCCGGCGTGTTTGTCACCATAATGCCATGGGTCCCGGCATAATGGCTGTCTACCGCATCATAGCCGACGCCGAAATTTGCGACGATCTTCAAGTTCGGAAACTCTGCCATAAAGTCAGCCGATATTGTGGTCATTGCGGCAATACCTTGGATTTGCGCACGAAGTGCGTGGCTTAAATCAGAAGAATTGGCGCTAGCAATCTCAACAGCATTAAATTCAGCACGAATTCGCGTCAATGCGTGAGAGTTCAACTTGCCCGGAACCAGCACCGAAAAACTCTTTAAAGACATTATTTTAACCCGCTTTTGGCGCTGGCGTTGATTGGCGAACCCGAAGCTCGGGCGTGATAAGATCTTGACGCAGCGCGGCCGGCGCTCCACTGAGCCGTTCAATCATCGCCCGTGCCGCACGACGGCCAACCTCGCGCTGTCCGTTCCACACCGTCGTAAGTCCCGGCGTTGCGATAGACGCTTCTTCCAGATCATCATAGCCGGTCACGGCAAAATCCAGCCCCGGCACAAAGCCCGCGCGGGCAATACCGCTCATCAAACCAATCGCCACCAGATCATTCCAGCACACGGCAGCCGTCGGCTTATGCGGCAGTGCCAAAAACTGTCCGGCTGCATCAAAGCCTTCGCGCTTGGTGCGCGGCCCGGGAATTCGCAGGTCAGGATCAACCGTAATTCCAGCCTTTTGCAGCGCCTGAACATACCCCTGATAGCGGTCACGGCCCGTTGAGGTTTGATCGGTGCCGCCAACCATAGCAATGCGTGTATGGCCAAGGCTGATAAGATGATTGGTCGCCAGACCAATGCCGAAACTATCGTCACCGCGAAATACGGGCGCCGGACAGCCATCAACAGAACGCGCAATCAGTACCACGGGCAAATTATTATCTTCTGCCAGTGCAATATCGGCCGCAGGCGTACCAATGGCAGGTGACATAATCACGCCATCCGCGCCAAGCTGCATCAAAGTTTCAAGAAAATTACGCTGCTTGTCAGTCGAGTCATAATGGTTTGACAAAATGAATGTCTGGCGGGATTTATCCAGCTCCGTCTCAATGGACCGCAAAATCTCCGCATAAAACGGGTTCATAATATCATGCACCACGAGGCCCAAAATCCCGGACCGTGACGTGCGCAGGCTGGCAGCGCGGCGGTTGTATATATATCCCAGCGCGCGGGCCTCTATTTTGATGCGCTCGCGCGTATCGTCCGCAACCAGCGGACTGTCACGAAGCGCCAGCGAGACCGTCGCGGTCGAAACGCCAAGGGAATCGGCGATTGTGGAAAGCTTAATCTTTTGCGCCAAAGCCTATCGTCCCCGTTAGCCCGCTAAATTGCGTTTAAACAATTTAAAACGGCTTGTCATTAGGAGAAACAAAGGCTGTTAGGTCAAGAATTTTGGCAAAGATCAGTTTATAGTGCCCGCCTTGGCGTGATAAATCACCTTAGGTAGCCCGGCAAAATGTGCGTCGCATGTAATCAGCTCATCACAATACTCTAATGCCGTTGCGTAGATTATTGCATCTGCCATCGACAACTTCAGTTCGGCGATGACGGCGGCGGCAACTAACGCCAATTTCGTATCTAGTGGGATCACAATACACGTCTCTGTAAACGCAATGACTTTCTCAGAAATTTGGTCGCCCATTTCCCGTTTCAACCATTTTGCGAGCTCTAACTGAACCCCGGTTGGAACCACCAAAAACTCTTTGTCCGGGATTGAGTTTGCCACGACTATGCCAACGGGACTGCCCATCATCCATTCAATCCACGCGGAACTGTCAACAAGTTTCATTATTCAGTTTCAGATCGATCACGATAGTTGTGAGGATTTGCGCCTTTCGCAATTCCCGTCAACTCCGAAACATCAGGAACCGGAACCAAAATCACGCGACCATCCTTAGGTACAAACGCGAATTGCTGTCCCGCCTTCCATTTATTGGCAGTGCGAACAGATTTGGGGATAGAAATCTGGAATTTTGACGAAAGTGTCGCCGTATCTGACATATTTCTTACCTTTCACCATCGATAGCAATATGGTAAGAAATAGCACGTTTTGCGACCATTGAGAAGTGAAATCACTCGTCGCCAGCAGCTTCCTCGTCGGGCACGTCACCGTCATCTTTACCCAAGTCTTCGCCGGACAAATTCTTCTCAATCCGCCGCAACATCTTGGAAAGCAGCTTTTGGTCCTTCTTGTCCAGCCCTTCAAGCCCGCGCTTTTCAGTTTTACGGATGGATTTTTCGATGCCAACAATAGCCTCCCGGCCGGTATCAGTCAGAAATATGTGCGCCAGCCGCGCGTCAGTCTCTGAAGCCCGCTTGTCCAAAAACCCCTGCGCCTGAAGGCGCGAAATTGTCTTGGTAATCGTCGGCGGCCGCACGCCAATTTCCAGCGCCAGCGCACCAGGGGTCTGGCCATCCTCAAGCGAAAGCGCCAGCATCAGCTGATCTTGTCCCGCATAAAGTTTTTTCTCTAGCAGCTTGATTGCCAATGCTGTACGGCCAAGACGGGCTACCACCTGCACCTGCTGCAAAATCTTCCGGTCTTTTTTAGACATTGTGATCTCCTGCCACCAAAGGCTTGCCGCCACGTCTCAGTGGCATTACTGCTGTTCCAGAGCGTTTCCAAGCTTGATGGAACGTCAAGCACTTAAGGAAATCGCGACAAAACAAAGAGTTAGGGTAAAGGTTTTGACGCAATTTGCTCTAAGCCGACATATAAACAGGTTATATGACAGTCATGCGACTATGGATGAAAAACCCGCTGGCAATCATGGCCGATAATTCCGGAGGCGGAATTGTCGTGGAAGGTTCCCGTATTGTGGAATGTGTCGGGGCCGGAAATACTCCACGCCATGATGCTATTTTCGACGCCTCGCGTCACGTTATCATCCCCGGACTTATCAACACCCATCACCATTTTTACCAAACGCTAACCCGCGCCCACCCGCAGGCCATCAACAAAGAACTATTCCCGTGGCTCAAAGCGCTCTACCCTTTTTGGGCGCGGCTTAGCCCGCACGCATTCCGGCTCGCCACGCGACTTGCGCTGACCGAGCTTATGATGTCCGGCGTCACCTGCACGTCCGATCACCACTATGTTTACCCCTCTGGACTTGAAGACGCGATGGATATTCAGGCGCAGGAGGCCCGCGCGCTGGGCATCCGCATGACGCTTAATCGCGGTTCGATGAACCTTAGCCAGAAAGACGGCGGCCTGCCCCCCGATAGCGTGGTGCAAACCCATGACGCGATTTTGGCAGACTGCGAGCGCTCGATTGAGCTCCATCACGAAACCGGCGATGAGGCCCTGATACAAGTTGCCCTTGCCCCTTGCTCTCCATTTTCTGTCACCCGTGAATTGATGCGCGATACCGCAATCCTCGCCAGGAAATGCGGCTGCCGCCTGCATACGCATCTCGCCGAAACCCATGATGAGGACCGTTTCTGTGTTGAGACCTTTAGCCAGCGCCCGCTGGATTATTTGGAAAGCGTCGGCTGGCTGCATGATAAAACATGGCTGGCGCACGGTATCCATTTTAACGATGCCGAAATCGCCCGTCTCGGCAAAGCAGGCGTTGGCATCTCGCATTGCCCGACGTCAAATATGGTCCTCGCCTCCGGCCATTGCCGGACACTAGAGCTGGAGGCCGCTGGCGTTTCAGTTGGACTTGGTGTGGATGGTTCAGCGTCCAATGACACCTCCAATTTGATGGAGGGCGTGCGCCATGCCTTTATGCTCAATCGGCTGATTTACGGTGCATCGCGTGTTACGCATCTTGATGCGCTGCGTTGGGCAACGCAAGGTTCTGCCAAATGTCTGGGCCGCGATGAGCTCGGCAAAATCGCTGTCGGCAAGCAGGCGGATCTCGCCATGTTCACCCTTGATGAGCTGCGCTTCTCCGGTGCGGGCGATCCGTTGGCAGCGCTCGTACTTTGCGGTGCGCACCGCGCTGATGCCGTTATGATTAGGGGGCAATGGACTGTTAAAGATGGTCAGCCTATCGGTATTGACGTGGCGCAGCTTCGGCGCGACCATGGTGATGCTGCGAAACTTTTCTTGGTTGATTTTTAGTAGGGAAGGATTTGATAATGCATCCCGCCCATAAATATAGTGCGATGCTCGATAGCGAAATCATCGCTGCGGACACTCGCGATTGGATTGCCGTGTTGCCGCTTGGTGCAACAGAACAGCATGGAACACATTTACCCGCAGATACGGACTGGATCATCGCCGATGGTATCGTCAGCGCGGTAATCGAAAAACTGCCGGTCACCATGCCGGTGACTTTCTTGCCGACTGAGAAAATTGGCTACTCGATAGAGCATACCAACAGGCCAAGTGTTGAGACTTACAGCTTCGCAGAAGCTGTCAATCGCTGGATTGGCATCGGCGAAGCGCTGGCGGAGCGCGGCATTCGAAAACTGGTGATGCTCAATGCTCATGGTGGCAATGCGCCGCTGATGACAATCGTCGCTCATGAGCTGCGCGCCCGCAAAAAGATGCTGGCGGTCACCACCAGTTGGACACGTTTTGGCCTCCCCGCTGGCATTATCAGTGAGCAAGAAAAAGCATTCGGCATCCATGGCGGCGAGGTTGAAACATCCGTGATGCTGGCACTACGGCCTGAGCTTGTGAACATGACTGAGGCGCGCGATTTTCCATCGCTACAGTATGAACTAAACCGCACCAGCAAATATTTGCGCGCCTATGGCCCACATGCATTCGGATGGATGGCAACCGACCTAAATCCCCATGGCGTCACTGGCCACGCCGGACAAGCCACCATCGCACAAGGGAAAGCCCTGATAGACCACGCCGCATCGGGATTTGTTGATCTCCTGCGCGATGTCGAAAAGTTTGATGTAACGAGATTTGATCGAAATTGACGTCGAAGGAGACGTCTCCATCCACAGAAATTCTGGCTCCTGCCTTGCGGAGCGTCTCCTTCTCCCCGATCCTTTTTCGGGTGAGATAGGCCTGAACGGCGGATGAGGGGCAGAGTTGCGCGCTGCCCTCTGCATTCTGCCACATATTTTTTGACCCAACCCCTCGCGGCATCGTCATACTCGGCCACCGGGCCACGGCTGTCCGGGGATGACGGGGCGGAGGGTGTTGCTGTGATTTTGTCCATGGAATTTTGCAGAGATCATGGAGCTTTACTCAC
>JAYSWX010000036.1:0-13656 GCA_043717855.1 Phyllobacterium sp. | reverse complement strand
CGTCAGCACGGCGATAGACAATATTCACTTGGCCAGAACCGCCGTTACGGAACACGTAAACGGGCGAGTCTTTAAGGTCCAAATGCATCACGGCGTTGGCCACCGACATTGTCTTGAGTGACATTGTCGATTCGGCCACAATCGCTGGCGAATAATCGAGCGCGATTTCGCTTTCGTCATCCTCGTCAAGACTTTCCATGACGCTGTAGGAAATATCGTCGACGGCAACATGTTCAATGTGGCGGTCTTTCAGTTTACGCTTATAGCGCCGAAGGCGTTTTTCAATACGCTCGGCAGCTTGGTCGAACGCGACTTGCGGGTCTTGAGCATGGCCTTCAGCCTGGAGAATAACGCCGCTATCAAGATGCAGGTTGCAGTCTGCGCTGTAGCGCGAGCCTGCTTTTTCAACGGTCACGTGACCGGAAAACCCGCCATCAAAATATTTATCGACAGCATCGCTAACACGGCTGGAGATAAGCGTTCTAAAGCTATCACCCAACTCCATGTGCTTTCCAGATATGCGAAGGCTCATGGTGCAACTCCCTTTCAAATTTGATTCTGCCGGACTGGCATTGCGACCTTATATCGCTCTGCTCCCGACGCAAATCCATTCACCGGACAAAAATGTCAGGCGTTCTGTCAGTCTCAACAGTCTTGGGGAGAATTTGTGTCCAACCTGAAAATAACAGCGTGACCCCAATCGTCGGGCGGGCCTATAGTCTGGCGCGTTAACGTTGTCAATTGACTGTGAGACTCACGCAGAGGCATTCATTATTGCCTTTTTTTCGCGCCGGCGTTGCACAGATGACGGAATATTCATGGATTCCCGATATTTAGCCACTGTGCGCCGCGCAATATCGACGCCGCTTTTCAACAGCACATCGACAATCTGATCGTCGGATAAAACATTTTTTTGTGTTTCACTCTCAATCATTTGGCGGATAGTGTGGCGCACCGATTGGGCTGAATGGGAATCGCCGCCATCAGAATTATTGATCGAAGCGGTAAAAAAATAACGCAATTCAAACACGCCGCGCGGCGTTTCCATGAATTTATTGGCCGTAACGCGGCTGACCGTTGATTCGTGCATTTTTATCGCATCGGCAACTGTCTTAAGATTGAGCGGGCGCAGCCGCGAAACGCCGTAAATAAAGAACGCATCCTGTTGCTTGACGATTTCCTGCGCCACTTTCAAAATGGTACGCGCGCGCTGGTCAAGACTTCTTGTCAGCCAGTTTGCCGTGGCCAAACATTCGGACAGATATTCCTTATCCTGCGTGCTCTGCGTGCCACGGCTTACTTTTGTAAAATAGCTTTGGTTGACCAAAACGCGCGGTAGCGCGGCCGGGTTCAGTTCAATTAGCCACGAGCCATCCTGTGCGGTGCGCACGGCGACATCAGGAATAATTGCTTCCATAGTGCCGGTCGCAAACGCCGTTCCGGGCTTGGGGTCTAGCCCTCGAATTTCCGCCAACATATCCAAGATATCAGCATCATCGACACCGCAAAGGCGCTTTAGTTCTTTGAAATCGCGCTTTGCCAACAGTTCGAGATTGTCAATGAGCATCGCCATTGCCGGATCAAATCTATCTTTGGCTTTGAGTTGAATGGCAAGGCACTCCGCCAAATTGCGACCGAACAGGCCGATTGGATCAAACTCCTGGCACTTGGCCAGAATGGCTTCTGCTTGGCGCAGCGGCATACCGAGCTTATAGGCTGATTCAGCGAGGTCCGTGCGTAAATAACCGCTTTCATCCAAGCAATCGGCAAGCTCCAGAGCGAACAACCGTTCTCCGGCATCGGCAAACGTGAAGGCGATTTGCTCAGTTACATGGTCGCGCAAGGTTTCCGGTTTGGCAACGACATCTTCAAAATCAAACCCGTCTCCGCCTTCAAACGAGCCGCCCGCGCCGGATTCGGCTTTCCACTGCGAGGCTAAATCAGATACTTGGTCGGGCACGGTCGGTGCGTCGTCTTGGTAAATATTGTCCAATGGCGCGTCGAAAGTATCTGCCATCTCGCTGGCGGTGGCATGGTCCTCATGCATCCAGTTATCGTCAGCGGCACCTTCACTTTGCCACTCATCATCAGACTTGTGCAGGTCAGGCAGCGCGTCAAGAGCGATGTTTTCAGAAGCAGGGACCGCCTCGAGCAGCGGATTGCGCTCCATTTCTTCTTCGACAAACTTGGACAATTCGACATGGGTCAGCTGTAGCAGCTTTATCGACTGCATCAGTTGCGGCGTCATCACGAGTGACTGTGATTGACGCAATGCCAGCTTTTGACCCAATTTCACGCGTAAACGAACTCCCATTTCAGGCGCACTGAAATTGGCATAACGCTTGCTTGTCAATAAATTATTTCACTTCTTCGCAATCTGGCATGATTTATGCCGTGTTTGCGTACGTACAGTGTCTAAAGTGTAAATTGTTCACCCAAATATAGGCGTCGCACATCAGGATGGGCGACAATTTCGGCGGGCGTGCCATGGGTCAAAAGCTCGCCCGCATGGATAATGTAAGCGCGATCAATAAGGCCAAGCGTTTCGCGCACATTATGATCGGTAATTAAGACGCCAATACCGCGACTGGTGAGATGGCGCACCAGATTTTGAATATCGGCCACCGCAATCGGGTCCACACCGGCAAACGGTTCGTCCAGCAGCATGAAATTTGGACGCGATGCCAGCGCACGGGCAATTTCCAGACGCCGCCGCTCGCCGCCGGACAGCGCGATAGATGGCGATTTGCGTAGGTGCGAAATGTGAAACTCTTCCAACAGCCCGTCGAGATCGCTCTCGCGCCGCTTTTTGTCTTTTTCAACGACTTCCAGCACGGCGCGGATATTATCCTCCACCGATAACCCGCGAAAAATAGAGGCCTCTTGTGGCAGATAGCCGATGCCAAGCCGCGCACGGCGATACATCGGCATTTGCGTCACGTCATGACCGTCAATCTCAATAGTTCCGGCGTCCACAGGAACCAGCCCGGTGACCATATAAAAACAGGTGGTCTTGCCCGCACCATTGGGGCCAAGCAGACCGACCGCCTCGCCCGCGCGCAAACCCATTGTTATGCCATTAACGACCTGACGGCCCTTATAGCTTTTTGAAAGGCCGCGCGCGATCAGCGTGCCTTCATATTTCGCGGAGCGTGTCGCCGCAGCAACTTTATCGGCCTTGCCGGAAAACAGATTTTTAAAAATGGACACGTCTGATTATTTCTTTTTGGCCGATTTAGAATCGATCACAATACTAACGCGCCCGCCATTCTTGCAGCTTTCCAAATGTGCCTGGCCATTTTTCATCTGAACCGTGAGTTTGCAGCCAACAGCAATATTCTCGCCCTCAGACAAAACAACTTTGCTGCCGGAAAGCACGAGAACCTGACTTTTCATATCAAAAGTCGCGGTATCGCCTGTGGCCACTTGCGTATCCGACTGGACATAGACTTTGCCTGAAACCACCAAATGATCTATCGCCGCCGAGCCTGTGGCGGCAGAACCACCATCGCCTTTGACATAGTACACCACCATCTTGCCCGCCTTTAACAGCGTTGGTCCCTGCACAACTTTCACATTGCCGGTAAATTCGGCCACACTGTCCGCCTCGCGCACGTCGAGCCGGTCGCTTTCAATTTGAATTGGCTTATCGTTTGACAGCTTGAGACCTGTGAGCTGGTCTTTGTTATTTTGAGCCAGACAAGCGCCACCCGTAGCTGATACCACCAAGCCAGCCAGCACAAACGTGATCAAATAATTACGGCTCATAGGACATCCTCAATTGAGTGTTTGTGTCGCGGCATCGTCCGCAGATTTGTTAAGCTGCTTCGGGTCAATACTTAATCGCACTTTTTTATCAAAAATCAAATGCTTGCCGCCCTCTGACACCTGCATCGCACCGGCAGTGATATGCGAACCCTTGGCAGTGATATCCACCGGTTCATTGGTAACGAGCGTATTTTTGCCGATATCAATTGCCGCTGACGTTAGCTTTGCCACCATGCCGTCGCTTGTTGTGAGCGTAACCGACTTGTTCAAGTCAAGCTTGTTTTTGGCATGGTCAAAGATACCGCCACCGGCGGTAAGATCAGCCATGGTGTCTTTGCCAAATGGCAGTGTGGCGGTAATTTTCTCAAGTTCCACCAGCCCGTCTTTTTTAACCTCTTGAAACGCGCGCTCGGCCTGCATTTTGTAAGGTCGCTTATCGCCAGTCAAACCATCAAGCTTCGGGTTTGCCATGACCACACGACCATCGGAAAGGCTCACACCCGTTGCAATAACTTCAGCAGGTATTTCGGGGCGAAAAAATGTCTTGGCACCAAAAAAACCGCCTGCAAGCACGGCCACAATTGGGATAGCAACTTTTGCCAGCCGGACACGACGCGAATGCCGGTCGGCTGACGCAAAATCACCGGCCACACGTCTGTGCGCCGATAGTTGCAGTTTGCTACCCGTCTTGTGCTCCAGCGCACTCATTGGACATCTTTCGGTTCAAAATTCTCGGATTCACACGAAGCAATTGATTTAGTTATGGCGACATAGTCTCACTAGTGGTTTGATTCTAACATTCGCATCCCGTGTATATCAACCTCGTAAGCGAATGTTGTAATCAGCAAAACCACTAGCAAGTATATGATTCTAGTAGAATTTTTGAATTTCACATTCGCACCTCGCAGGAGATTTTAAACGGGATGCGAATGTCAAATTCATTCCGGTAGACAATAATGTTTATTGTGGTCGATTGTAAAACACTTGTTCTATACCATTTGAAATGGTCTAAAGACCTATCTTTACGGCAATTTGAGGGTGCTTCATGTCACAGTCTGCGGACAATTGGATCGACCGGCGCATGATGCGACGCAAACTTGGTTTTTGGCGCATCGTGGCGGTCGTAATGGCGTTAATCGCAGGCATCGCAGGCTTTGCCTATGTCAATGGCGGGTTTGCCTCGCCAAATACCAAGCCGCATATCGCCAAAGTGCGTATTGCGGGCACTATCACTGAAGATGAGCGGTTATTGGCATTGCTTAAAGCCGTGGGTGAAAGTGATGCAGTGAAAGGCGTGATTTTGGCGATTGATTCGCCCGGCGGCTCCACTGCCGGCGGCGAGGCGACTTATGAGGCCGTGCGTGTTCTTGCCGGCAAAAAGCCTGTTGTGGCACAAGTGGGCACGCTTGCCGCATCTGCCGGGTATATGGTTGCTTCTGCCAGCGATCACATTGTGGCGCGCAAAAGTTCCATTGTCGGCTCCATCGGCGTGCTATTTCAATATCCGGACGTTTCCGTTCTCCTCAATAATCTGGGCGTCAAGTATGAGTCAATCAAATCCAGCCCCATGAAAGCGGAGCCCAACCCGTTTACCCCTGCCAGCGAAGACGCAAAAGCCATGATCCGGCGCATGATTTTGGATAGTTATGACTGGTTCGTTTCGATCGTTGACGAGCGCCGCCCGCTGGACCGCGCGCAGGTTATGGCGCTGGCCGACGGCTCGGTTTTTACCGGCCGTCAAGCCCTGCAAAACAAGTTGATCGACGAGCTTGGCGGCGAGGAGACTGCCGTGGCGTGGCTTAATACCAAAAACATCGGCGAAAAGCTGGATGTCATTGAATGGAAACCAAAATCTGAGACCACACCGTGGTGGCTGTCGGCGAAAATGTCATCGGTTTTTCTTCGCCTGGCTGGGCTTGGTGAGGGCGAATCTGCGATTTTGAGTGAAATAATTCCGCAACATTTGTTTTCCAACGGGCTAGTTTCGATTTGGGACGTTGACTCTGGAAAAAATGGGCGCAATTGAATAGTCTGAATATTTTAGTTTTCTTAAAAACTGACGCGAGGGACACGCGACATGATTAAATCTGAACTTGTACAATCCATCGCTGATAGCAACCCTCATCTGTTTCAGCGTGATGTGGAGAACATCGTCAATTCTGTGTTCGACGAAATTACCAATGCGCTCGCCGAGGGTAACCGCGTCGAACTGCGCGGCTTCGGTGCGTTTTCGGTCAAAAATCGTCCGCCACGCGCTGGCCGCAATCCTAAGACAGGGGAGTCAGTATCGGTCGAAGAAAAATGGGTTCCATTTTTCAAGACTGGCAAAGAGCTGCGTGACAGGCTAAACGGCGCGCTATAATAATGTTTCAAGGGTGATAGGCATGGTCGGCAGATTGTTTTGGATTATTCTGTTGATACCTGCGGCAATTGTTTTAATCGCGCTGTCTGTGGCCAACCGTGCGCCGGTGACTTTGACGGTTGATCCGTTTACCGCGAATAATCCGCTGCTGTCTTTTTCAGCACCACTGTTCGTATTTTTGTTTGGTGCTCTGTTTATAGGGCTGTTGCTGGGCTCGTTAGTGACGTGGACCGCGCAGGGGCGCAACCGCCGCGCTGCAAAGGCGGCGAGTGCCGAAGTTGCATCACTGCAAAAAGAAGCAAAAGCGCGTGACGCGCAAATCCGCAACAATCTAACTTCGCTCCCTTCGGCATAAAATGTCCATGAAGGATCGCGCCGCCCCGCCGCGCCAATCCGCGCAGCCAAATCAAGCCGCGCAGCCAAATCAGGCCGCGCAGCCTCAAAAGCCACTTGAGATTAAACCGTTAGTGCGCCGCGAGGGTTTGCGCCCTAACGAGCGCTTGCCAATCATTCTTGAAACTAAACCCAATGCTGACTACGCGCTGCTGGATAGCGGCAATGGCCGGAAAATTGAGCAATACGGGCCCTACCGCATTGAGCGCCCCGAAGGCCAAGCGATTTGGCTGCCTGCACTGGACCAAAGCGAGTGGAACAAATGCGATGCGATTTTCACCGGTAATACCGATGAAGAGGGCATGGGCCGCTGGCTGTTTCCAAAAGTGGCGCTTGGCGAAACTTGGCCGATGGAACATGAAGCCATGCCATTTTTTGGCCGCTTCACTTCGTTCCGCCATGTTGGTGTTTTTCCTGAACAAGGTGCGCACTGGGCGTTTATGTGTGATTTAATAAAGAACGCCAACCGTCCGGTGAAAGTGCTCAATCTATTCGGCTACACAGGCGTTGCCAGTCTGCTGGCAGCGCGCGCGGGCGCGGAAGTGACCCATGTTGATGCCTCAAAAAAGGCTGTCGGTTGGGCACGGGAAAATCAGGAAATTGCTAAACTAAACGGCAAGCCGATCAGATGGATTGTGGATGACGCCATGAAGTTCGTTCTGCGCGAAGAGCGGCGTGGCTCGACATACGATATTATCCTGCTCGATCCGCCTGCTTTCGGTCGCGGTCCGGCTGGCGAAGTTTGGCAATTGTTCGAACATCTGCCACAAATGGTAGAGGCCTGCCGCGCAATTTTATCGCCAAATCCTTTGGCGATGGTGCTGACAGCTTATTCCATCCGCGCCTCGTTTTATGCAATCCATGAGTTAGTGCGCGACCGCTTTATCGGTATGGGCGGCACGGTCGAATCGGGCGAGCTTATTTTGCGCGAAAAATCCGCAGGCCGCGCGCTCTCCACCTCGCTGTTTTCGCGCTGGGTGCCGCAATGAGCGCGATCAAAGAAATCACGTCGCTGGCCAATCCGCTGGTCAAAGACATTAAGGCGCTGGCACAAAAGAAAAACCGCGACGAGACCAATTTGTTTTTGGCCGAAGGCCTCAAGCTCATCATTGATGCGCTGGATTTGGGCTGGAAGCTGAATATTTTGGTGGTAGCAAAAGCGGCAATTGGCAATCCGGTTGCCGATAAGACAATCGCCCGCGCCTTGACGCTGGGCGCTGAAGTCGTGGAAACCAGCGAGAAGGTCACCGCTGCCATCACGCGCCGCGACAATCCGCAAGCCGTGCTCGGGGTTTTCGAGCAGCGCTACAACGCGCTATCCAGCATCAAGTCGTCCGGTACGGATACGTATCTGGCTCTCGACCGTGTGCGTGATCCGGGGAATCTTGGCACAATCATCCGCACTGCCGATGCAGCAGGCGTGAAGGGCGTTATTCTTATCGGTGAATGCACTGACCCGTTTGCTATCGAAACAGTGCGCGCCACCATGGGCTCAGTGTTTGCCGTGCCGCTTTATCATGCCAGCGAGGCGGATTTCATTTCGTTCCGCAATACCTTCACGGGCCTCGTCTGCGGCACGCATCTCAAAGGGGCTGTGGATTATCGCACGGTGGATTATGCCAAATCACCGGTGCTGGTCATCATGGGCAATGAGCAATCCGGCATGGGCGAGGCGCTCAGCGGTGCTTGCGACAAGCTCATCCGTATCCCGCAGCAAGGCCGCGCTGATTCGCTCAATTTAGCCATCGCCACCGGCGTCACCATTTTCGAAGTGCGCCGCCACGCCTTAATTTTGGACGAGCGCAACTGATGAATTTCAAAAGCATGATTGCCCTTATTGTGGTGTTGGTTGGTCTTGATCAAGGGGTGAAATATCTCGTCGAAACCAATCTCACATTCCAATCATTAGTCGATATATTACCTTTCCTCGGCCTCTATCGCACTTGGAATGAAGGTGTGGCTTTTTCCTTGCTCTGGGGCATGGATGATAGGGCTTTGATTATCGGCACGAGCCTTATTGTGCTGTTTGTTGGCTGGTTAGCATTACGTACCGAGCCTGCTAACTGGCTGGCACGACTTGGATTTACGCTTATTATCGGGGGTGCAATCGGAAACCTGATTGATCGCGTGATGCTTGGCCATGTGGTGGATTATGTGCTGTTCCACACGCCAATCTGGTCATTTGCTGTGTTTAATCTGGCTGATGCGTTTATTTCCATTGGAGCGGCGTTGATCGTGCTCGAAGAGTTTTTAAGTTGGCGCAAAGGCGACACTAAAGCCTGATTGACAGGCGCATAATTTGCTCCATCCTCTGTGCATTATAGGAGCCGTCCATGTCTTTCCAAGCCATACTCATCAGCCGCGATGATGCTAAAAAGCAATCTGTTAACATCGTCGATATGAACGATGATGAATTGATGGAGGGCGATGTTCTCATCAAGGTGGAACACACCACGGTAAACTATAAGGATGGTCTTGCCATCACTGGCAAAGCCCCTGTTGTGCGTCGCTGGCCAATGATCCCGGGCATTGATTTATCTGGCACAGTGATTTCATCGACAGGCCATGAATGGAAAGCAGGCGATAAAGTCCTACTTAATGGCTGGGGCGTGGGCGAAGCCCATTACGGCGCTTATGCGGGCCATGCGCGGTTAAAATCCGAGTGGCTGATTGCCCGGCCGGAAGGAATTTCCGGCCATGATACGATGGCTGTCGGCACGGCAGGTTACACATCTATGCTCTGCGTCATGGCGCTGGAGCGGCAAGGGCTAACGCCAAGCTCCGGCCCCATACTCGTGACCGGCGCTGCAGGCGGTGTCGGCTCCATTGCCATCGCCATTCTCGCTAATCTGGGCTTTCATGTGATTGCCAGCACAGGGCGACCTGAAGAAGCGGATTTTTTGAAAGGTCTTGGCGCAAAGGAAATTATTGACCGAGCGGAACTCTCCGCACCCGGCAAACCAATGGGCAAAGAGCGTTGGGCGGGCGCTGTTGATACGGTCGGCAGTCATACGCTGGCCAATGTGCTGGCACAGACAAATTACGGCGGGGCGGTGGCCGCCTGCGGTCTTGCACAAGGCATGGATTTGCCGGGCTCAGTGGCGCCGTTTATCTTGCGCGGTGTGACGCTACGGGGCGTGGATTCCGTCATGGTTCCACGCGAAGCGCGCATCAAGGCTTGGCAGCGCATTGCTTCAGACTTGCCGATGGATAAATTGCACGCACTTTCTACCACCATTGGATTTGACGATCTCGTTGAAGCGGCACACGCCATTGTCGAAGGCAAAATCCGTGGCCGCGTCGTTGCTGATTTTTGACGGATATAAATCGGCAAATTCAATAAAATTGTAATCATCCAGCCAAGCCTTCTTCAAAACTCCCTGTGTTAAGCCCTCTCGCATGGGACGCACATTAAAAATACCGGGTTCAAAAACTGAAACCACGTACAACAGTGAGAACATCAAAGGTGCGCCCGCACCGGTCGGTGTCGGTTATCTTATCGCAGCGGGCGAACGACAAGGCTTGAGCACACGCTCTCCGGAAATGGCGATGGCCGCAGCAGCGCTAACGGGCGTGTCACTTGGCATCTGGATTATGGCAACTTTGGACGGTTTTAAGGCGATATTATCACTAATTGCCGTGATACTAACGCTAACCGCCGGGGCATTTGCAATTATGGCAGCCGCCGGATTCAAAAAAGCAGACAAGGCGTATAAGTCTCTCAATTCGCAGAACGAAAAGATGGCGGATCGCTTATGGGAGATTTCCGAAAGCGAAGAGCGCTCATCAAATTTATTCGATCAGCTAGGTGATCTGGTTATTGTGTGCGATGCGCGACGCCACATATTGCGCGTTAACAATAATTTCTCTTTCGCTGTCGGAAAAAGCCATGCCGAGTTGGTCGGCAAGACATTTTCAAGCTTAGGCATCATTGTGCCGCGTACCGCGCAGCGCACGTCTACCGGTCCTGTTGATGTGCAAATTGCCGGTCACTGGTATTCGTGGATTGAATTGCGCTCACCCTCCTCAAAGGCAGACGGTCCGGCGCTTCGTATCGTGGCGCGTGATGTTCACACACGCAAAGAAAGCGAAACCCAATTAATTGATGCCCGCCAAAAGGCGGAAGCTGCCAATCAAGCCAAGTCTCAGTTTCTAGCCACCGTCAGTCATGAAATCCGTACGCCTCTAAATGGCATCACCGGCATGGCACGGCTGCTCGCCGATACCAGTCTAACGCAAGAGCAATATACCTATGTCCAAGCCGTAACCGCATCAGGCCAGTCGCTGCTAACGATGATTGAAGATCTGCTCGACTTCTCCAAAATTGAAGCAGGCCGCCTCGACTTGCGGCCTGAGCAATTGGAGCTACGCGGGTTTTGCGAAAATCTCGTAGAGCTTGTTTCCGCGCGGGCCCACTCCAAGGGCCTTGGTATTTCCACTGTCATTGACCCGAAAGTGCCTATTTATATCGTGACGGATAGCGACCGCCTGCGCCAGTCGCTGCTCAATCTTTTAGGCAACGCCATCAAGTTCACAGAAACCGGCGGTATCTCGCTGGAAGTTTGCATGACGCATGGCAATGTGGAACTCGCAGTGCGCGATAGCGGCCCCGGTCTCAAAGCTGAAGATCATCAGCGTATATTTGATGAATTTGAGCAGGTAGAATCCGGCAGCACGCGCAGCCACGGTGGCGTCGGCCTTGGCCTTTCCATCACGCGTAAACTCATCAAAGCGATGGGCGGCTCAGTGGGTGTTGAAAGCCAACTTGGCAGCGGCGCGGTATTTTCAATAAAACTGCCGTGCTTTGTGCTCAACGAAAGTGATGCCCCGCTGGCTCTAAATAGCAAACGCTGCTTCGTTGCGCTGCGCTCAACTAGCGAAGCCACAGCCTTGTCTCAAACAATAAGTTCATACGGTGGCAAATCTGACCATTACCAAACTGCTGGCAGCAATGAAGAATTTGCCGCTCAAGCCGGCGCTATTCTCCTTATTGATGCCGCCAGCGCTCAAGCTTTGCAAGCCGACAATCATGATCTCACACACTTCGAGCGACGCATCATCCTAATCGAGCCGGGTGAACGCGGCCGGTTAGCGCAGTTTCACGAGAATGGTTATGAAACCTATTTAGTGCGCCCGATACGCGCTAACAGCCTGATCCGCGTATTGCTCGGTAGAAGCGAACCGGACCGCAAGTCGAACAACAATCAACCAAAACTGCGTGCGATTTCAAAGGAACAACGCCAGCTATCAATTCTTGTTGCCGAAGACAATGAAATCAATGCGCTCTTGGTGAAAGCTGCGCTCACGCGCTCTGGACACAGAGTAATTGTGGTCGGCGATGGCCGCTCGGCAGTAACAGCCGCACTGGTGTTGGTCGACAGGCCCGACTTTATTTTGATGGATCTGCACATGCCGGTACTCGATGGACTTGATGCAATAGCCGCCATCCGCGTCGGTGAAGACGAGCTTGGCCTCACTCCGATTCCGATTTATGCATTGACGGCTGATGGCCAAGCGGGCGTTGAAAGCGCCGTGCGCGCCATTGGCGGCAACGGCTATGTGACCAAGCCGGTGGACCCGCTACGCCTCGTGACAATTGTCGAAGAAGCCGTAGCCGCGTGATCTGTGGCCTTGATTTCGTGCTATTGTCGTCATGAAGCTGTAGCATTACCACGGTAATGATCGAATCGTGATGATCCGGTCAATATCGGGAGAACGCCATGACTGCCCACATGAGATTTCGCGAGAGCATAACAACTGGTATGCCGCCTATCGGAATGCCGCGCTTTGAAGCGACCAAAATACTTGGCCGCATAGGCAATTTGCAGGTGCGCATCGCCCAAAGCGCGCGTGAAGTGGAAGCGGCGCAAGAGCTGCGCCACCGCGTTTTCTTCTGCGATGGCTCGACAGACGGTTTGGAAACAATCGGACGCGATGCCGATCAGTTCGATGATTATTGCGATCATCTCATTGTGCTTGATACGGCCATTCAGGGCCCGGCTCATAAGCAGATTGTTGGCACATACCGCTTGTTACGCCAATCTCAAGCGCAAGAGGCAGGCGGTTTTTACTCGCAAAATGAATTTAATTTAGCCGCCTTACTAAACCGCTTTCCAGAGCGCCGCGTGCTCGAATTGGGCCGCTCTTGCGTGCTGCCGGAATATCGCACCAAGCGCACGGTCGAACTATTGTGGCAGGGCATTTGGGCCTGCTGCCGCGATTGGAACATCGACGTGATGTGCGGCTGTGCATCATTTCATGGCTGCAATCCCGCCAGTCACGCGCTGCCTTTGTCATTTCTCCACCATCACGCCCGCGCTATGGGCAAGTGGCTGGTGTCAGCCCATCCGCGCCATAAGATCGAGATGGATCTGATGCCGGTCGAGGCGGTGGATTTCCGCGAGGCTATGAATGTCATGCCGCCGCTCATCAAAGGCTATTTGCGCGTCGGTGCGCTGTTCGGCGATGGCGCGGTTGTTGACCATGAGTTCGGCACAACTGATGTGTTCGTGGTGCTACCGGTCGAACGCATAACCAGCCGTTATGTCAGCCATTTCGGTGTTGACGCTGCGCGATTTGCCTAAATCTAGTTCCCGCCGTCAAACAGCCGCTCCACATGGACCGGCAGTTTGCGCGGGCAAATCGCGATAAGGTCATACCGCACAGACAGTTTGGCAAAGTCCTTTTGCTTGGAAAGCCAGTGGTCGCCCGCAGACTCAATGCGCCGCATTGCGGTAGCGCTAATGGCATCCATCGCTTCAAGCGCTGAGTTGCGGGCCTTTACCTCAACCATCAAAATCAAGTTGCCGCGCCGCGCGATGATATCCACCTCGCCGCTTTTAACTTTGTAGCGCTGCACCATGATACGGTAGCCCTTAAGGCGCAGATACCACGCCGCAACCCATTCGCCGCGATGGCCGCGCCGTTCCGCTTGCTGTCTGGCGTTAGGCATCGTCTTTGAACGCTAGTATGCGCTTATAAAGATCGCCCTTCGGCTCGCCGGTGAGGCGCGACGCTTCCGCTGCCGCCTTTGATGCCGACATTTCCTTCATCATCGAACGCAGTAATTCATCGATATCGAGAGTGCCTCCAACTTCCTGCGCTGGCGGCGCGACGACGATAACAATCTCGCC
>JAYSWX010000035.1:0-5392 GCA_043717855.1 Phyllobacterium sp. | reverse complement strand
AGATCGCGCCCCGCGCTCTTTTGTTCGACCAGCAAAACCTTCGGCCAGAACAGATCAATAAAGCCAGTCTTGTCGTTCAGCTTTTTGACATGCTCTTCATAGCGAGCAACCACGCGCCGTTCGACCCCGAAGATTTGGAAGAAATCATTATAGAAAGTGTGCGTCTCGCCCTTTTCATAATGGGCATCGGCCCACGTCTTGGCAAACTGGCTGGCGCGAACGCGCAATTCATTAGTGCTGAGCCGCATGGTGTTCCCCGATTCACCAACCAACTATGGCGGCTGCAAGCCAAGGCTGCAAGGGGTGCGAGCAAGGGGTGGGCTAAGACGGCTGGCGGAGAGGGAGGGATTTGAACCCCCGATGAGGTCGCCCCCATGCCGCATTTCGAGTGCGGTGCATTCGACCACTCTGCCACCTCTCCGAAGGTCTCGCTTTGGTCAAAGCGGCCTTCCTCTAAACGTTGCTGGTTTTGGATACAAGAGAGATTTTTGAGGCGTTTTGTCTTGTCAAGGCGGTCCGTGCGGGCCTCGTGTGATGTTCGGATGGTTGGCGTATGCAATTCGGCACTTGTTCGGGCGTTTGGCGACCATATTTCGGGCGTGTGCCGGACGATTGGCGACAGGTGGTTGACACGGGCGCGGGCATGGCATATCCACCTCGCAACTTGCGCCATAGGTCCGTCCTGTGGGGTTCGTTATTTCATCAACCGGTCCAGACTGGATAAAAAGATGATCACCATTTTATTCAAGTGGTAGATTATTAGTGAACAACCGAAAGGGTAAAACAATGTTCGCAGTCATCAAAACCGGCGGTAAGCAATATCGCGTAGCCGCCAATGACGTATTAAAAGTGGAATTACTTGTCGCCAATGAAGGTGATATGGTTCAATTCTCAGAAATTCTTATGATTGGCGAAGGCGCGAGCGCGTCTATTGGCGCTCCAACTGTTGCAGGCGCAATAGTTACTGCAGAAGTAGTTGAGCAGGGCCGCGCCAAGAAGGTTATCGCTTTCAAAAAGCGTCGCCGCCAAAATTCCAAGCGCACCCGTGGTCATCGTCAGCATCTGACAACCGTGCGGATTGCCGAAATTCTCACAAATGGCGCCACTCCGTCAGCCGAAAAGCCAGCGAAGCCGGCTCCTAAGGCTAAAAAAGTCGCTGTAGAATCAACGGCTTCGGCTGAATAATAGAAATCACGAAGGAGATATCCCATGGCACATAAAAAAGCTGGCGGTTCATCGCGCAACGGTCGTGATTCCCACTCGCAGCGCCTCGGCGTTAAGAAGTTCGGCGGCGAAGAAGTCGTTTCCGGCAACATCCTGGTCCGCCAACGCGGCACAAAATGGAATCCCGGCACAGGCGTAGGCTTGGGCAAGGACCATACCGTATTCGCCACCATTCCCGGTACCGTCGCTTTCCGCACGAAAGCCGACGGCAAAGTGTTTATTTCGGTCATGCCGAAAGCACTCGCCGCAGAATAAGCCGGTCGTTTTTCACCACCGGCGTCCCATTGGACCCCGGTGTTTGGAAACCCCAAGCATAGATTAAAGGGAAAAATGGGTCGCCATTTTTCCCTTTTTTCGTTTTATCTCATATGCTTGGAGGAATTAGCAATGACTGCCCTAGAGGAATTGGAGCCTGATAGTTCCGGCTTTAGATTAGATTGTCCGCAACTTGTAACGCCGCGCTTGGTTCTGCGCCGTCCCGTTTTGGACGATGCCCATGACATCGCGTTTCTGGCCAATAACCGCAAAATTGCAGCCATGGTCGCCCGTATGCCCTACCCATACGGCCTCACTGACGCCCGCGCATTCATCGCCCGCAACAGCGACGGCGGCCCGAACGGCTGCGTCTATGCGGTCACCATGGCCGCCACCGGACGCTTCATCGGCTGCGCCGGGCTGGATTCTTCCAAAGGCAATGGTTTAGAGCTTGGCTATTGGCTGGGCGAACCGTTTTGGGGCCAAGGATACGCCACTGAAGCCGCCCACGCATTGGTGGATTTAGCCTTCCGCGATACGGATATGGCACAAATCCACGCCGCCTGCCGCCTTTCCAACCCCGCATCACGCCGCGTTATCCAGAAAAGCGGCTTCCAGCACAGCGGCAACGGCATGATGAATTCGATTTCAGCGGGTTCAGTCACCGTGGAGCGCTTCGTGCTGGATCGCAAAACATGGGCCAGCCTGCGCTCTTGGGGGCACCGAGCTTGATAAATAAATCCAAATAGCCTTCTGGCGCGTAAAGTTGCCAGAAGGAGATTTTTCATGATTAAATTGTCAAAAATATACGTCGCTGCCGCCCTGTGCCTCGGCGTTGCCGCACCGGCCCATGCGCAAGATGCGCTCATCAATTTCTTCACCGGCAAAAGCATCGCCACTGGCAAATTTTCGGCAATTAACGGCGTAAAGCGCGATTTTACCGTCAAATTGATGGGCAAATGGAACGGCAAGAAACTTTCCTTGCGTGAAGATTTTTTCTATGCCGACGGCGAGCGCGGTCGCAAAACATGGATACTAACCAAAACCGGCGAAGGCCGTTACAACGGCGTACGTGAAGATGTTGTAGGCATCGCCAAGATTACCGTCTCAGGCCAAACCGCCCGTTTCAACTATTTTGTCGATATTGACGCCAGCCCAGCCACGAACATAGTGCATTTCTACGACACATTACACATTGCGCCGGATGGCAAAACACTGGCCAACACGGCAATTGTCACCAAATACGGGCTACCGGTGGCAAGGGTGAAGGTGGATTTCCAAAAATAGGCCGCTAAAAGTTTGCCAAATCCGGCTTTTGTTGTAATGCCTCTTTTCAATTCGAGGCACTACAAATGAAATTCTTAGACCAAGCAAAAATTTATATCAGATCCGGTGATGGCGGGGCAGGATCCGTATCGTTCCGGCGTGAGAAATTCATTGAATTTGGCGGCCCCGATGGCGGGGACGGCGGCAAGGGCGGGGATGTCTGGGTGGAGGTTGTTGACGGCCTCAACACGCTGATCGACTATCGCTACCAGCAGCATTTCAAGGGTAAAACCGGCGTGCACGGGATGGGCCGCGATCAAGCAGGCGGCAAGGGCGACAACGCGAATTTGAAAGTGCCCGCCGGCACGCAAATATATGAAGAAGACAATGAAACGCTGATCTGCGATTTGCAAAATATCGGCGATCGTTTCCGCATCGCCAAGGGTGGCAACGGCGGTTTTGGGAACGCTCATTTCAAGACATCCAGCAACCAAGCCCCTCGGCGCGCCAATCCCGGCCAAGAGGGCGAAGAGCGCACCGTTTGGCTACGCCTTAAGTTAATTGCCGATGCCGGTTTGGTCGGCCTGCCGAATGCTGGAAAGTCAACGTTTTTAGCAAGCGTCACCGCTGCACGGCCAAAGATTGCCGGCTATCCCTTCACCACGCTCTATCCTAACTTGGGTGTAGCGAATATTGACGGGCGCGAATTTATCATAGCGGATATTCCCGGCCTGATCGAAGGTGCACACGAGGGCGTCGGTCTTGGCGACCGGTTCCTTGGCCATGTTGAGCGGACCCGCGTTTTGCTGCATTTGGTGTCCGCTCAGGAAGAAGATGTCGCGAAGGCTTATAAGACTGTCCGCAAGGAATTGAAGGCTTACGGCGGCGGCCTTTTGGATAAGCCGGAAATTGTGGCTCTCAGCCAAGTGGATACGGTGGACGAAGAAACCCGCGCCTTGAAACTGGCAGCCTTGAAAAAAGCCTGTCGCAAGACGCCGATAACGATTTCGGGGGTTTCGCGTGAGGGTTTGGATGTTGCCCAGCGCAAACTAGCCTTGGAAATCTCCATTTCCAAGGCCGAAGAAGCACCAGTGGAGCCGGACACACGGTGGGTGGAATAGTTCCCATGAGCCTCTCATCACTGGGAAGTTTCAAACGCATCGTTGTGAAGATTGGCTCGGCACTTTTGGTGGACCGATCCAAGGGCTTAAAGCGCGAGTGGCTGGAAAGTCTCGGTCAAGATATTGCCGCACTGACAACAAAAGGCACAGAAGTTCTGGTCGTATCTTCCGGTGCGATTGCGCTTGGCCGCACGATCCTAAAACTGCCAAAAGGCGCGTTAAAACTGGAAGAAAGTCAGGCCTCTGCCGCAGTAGGTCAGATCGCCTTGGCGAAAGCCTATGCCGATGTGCTTGGTGCGCATAGCCTCACAGCAGGGCAAATCTTGCTCACGCTGGGTGACACCGAGGAGCGCCGCCGCTACCTTAACGCCCGCGCCACGATTGATACGCTACTGCGGCTCAAAGCCATTCCCGTGATAAACGAGAACGACACAGTCGCTACATCGGAAATTCGCTACGGCGATAATGACCGACTAGCCGCCCGTGTCGCCACCATGATGGGCGCGGATTTGCTGGTGTTGTTGTCGGACATTGACGGGCTCTATACAGCCCCACCGCATCTTGATCCTGATGCCAAGTTTTTGCCCGTGGTCGAAAAAATCACTCCTGCGATCGAGGCAATGGCCGGAGTTGCTGCGTCCGAAATTTCGCGCGGTGGTATGAAAACAAAGCTCTACGCTGGCAAAATCGCCACCGCCGCCGGAACAGCAATGATTATCACGACAGGTGCCAGGATGAACCCGCTTTCAGCGATAGATCGCGGCGAGCGGGCAACCCTTTTCAAACCCTCCACCTCGCCCGTAACCGCTTGGAAAACCTGGATTGCGGGCAATCTGGAACCGGCCGGACGGCTGACAATTGACGCAGGTGCTTTAACCGCGCTGCTTTCGGGAAAGTCGCTTTTGGCAGCTGGCGTTCGTAAGATTGAGGGCAATTTTGAGCGCGGCGATACGGTTGCGGTTATTGGTCCGAACGGTCAAGAAGCCGCGCGCGGCTTGATCGCATATGACGCCTTTGACGCCACGAAGATTGCCGGTAAGAAGAGCGCGGACATTCCCGCTATTTTGGGTTATGAAGCACGTTCTGCCATGATCCACCGTGATGATCTCGTGGTGTCAAATCACGCGAGCGACTGAAATGCTAAGAGCAAACCAAAACGTAAATTCTGATCTCGAAGTCTTGATGCTGGACATGGGCAAACGCGCCCGCGCGGCGGCCCAGCCGCTGATGTTGGCGAGTGCTGAACGTAAGTTCGCGGCACTAACGGGTATGGCGGAGGCCATCACGCGCAACATGGGTATTATCCTTGCCGCCAATGCCATTGATATGGCTAACGGCGAAGAGGCCGGGCTTACTCCTGCCATTTTGGACCGCCTGCGTTTGGACGAAAACCGGGTACGCGCCATGGCCGAAGGCGTCCAAGCAATTGCCGAACTGAAAGACCCGATTGGCGAAATTATAGCCTCTTGGCAGCGCCCCAATGGACTTCAGATTGAGCGTGTTCGCACGCCGCTTGGCGTCATTGG
>JAYSWX010000034.1:0-5424 GCA_043717855.1 Phyllobacterium sp. | reverse complement strand
GCCGCCGCCACTTGGCCTTTGTAGCGCAGCAAATAGGGATAAAGATTCGAGAGCGGCTTTAACGACTTGGCGGGTTTCGTTGCAGTCGAAATCACATCACTCATAATTTTGCTTCCATGCGGGCTTGAATCTCAAACACCCACTCTTGTTATCATTTCGGTGCTGATGTATAGGCACGCCGACCCTTTTTAAAGCCATGCGGCGAAATAAGCCAAAGCCTTTGAATATTCACAATAATTCGCGCGGCGCACAACGTTTTATTACGGCTGGCATCACGCCAAAAGAACAGGACAGAATGCCATGAAGGATAAGATTCACCCGGATTACCATGCAATTAAGGTCGTTTTGACCAATGGTACATCCTACATGACCCGCTCCACTTGGGGCAAAGAAGGCGATACGATGAACCTCGATATCGATCCTTCCACTCATCCGGCATGGACCGGCGGCAACCAGCATCTGCTGGATCGCGGCGGCCGCGTTGCCAAGTTCAAGAAGCGTTTCGAAGGTCTTGGAATGTAATAAAGTCCATATTTCTGGAAGTTTCAAAGCCCGGCAGCGATGCCGGGTTTTTTATTGCTGCTGCGTCGTTAACGGCGCAAATCCGCCGCCTGGCGTTCTAAAATTTGTCGTCTGCCCCTCATAAATTCGGGCAGCCGCCGCAAGCAATTCACCTTTATAAGTGTAGAGCCGCACATCAAACTTTTGCAACGTAGCAACGCCTTGCGCCCTAACCATACGATGCGACGGACTGGCAAAATCTTGCGCCACATAGTCTTGCGACAAAATCCAATCCCATGTCTTTTTGGTAAGTTTATCACCTCTATAAACGGCCTTGCTGCCAAAGCCTGACACGGGCTTAAAATAGAGATGCTTGCGGCCCGCCCAAAGTGCCTCCGCATTGCCAGCGTCAACCAATACAGTGTTGGGAACCACATTTTTTATCAGCGCAATATCCTGTGCATCAACACCAATCGCAGCCAAAAACGCCACATCAGACAGTTTTACCAAATTGCGCTTGTCAGCAAAGCGCCGGTAAACCTGCGGGTTTGGCGTCACCACAACGCCATTTGCTTGCCACACGCTTTTGATGTTCGCGTGGTCGGTAAGGTCAAAATCTGTCAGCCGATTGTAAATAAGGTCAACCAAAGTACCCTCATGATACAGCCTGCCATTTTCTAAAACCAAGTCTTCCGGTGCCGCTATGATGGCCTTAAGACCATGATTATTAAGAAGTTTTTGCGCCAATAAAAACTCCGGATAGAGAAATTGCTCCTTGGGCGCACTATCAACAATGGCAATGAGGCTAGGCTTTCCAGCGCGTCCCGCTGCCTGCCATTCGGCCACAAACATATCCGCAATCTGCTGCTCCGCCTCACGTGGTTGAATGAATTTAGTCATATCCAGCATATCGCAACAGGCCCGAAATTGTTTGGCTGCAAACAGGTTGAGAAACGCCCCACCTGCGTTGGTATTGATCTCAATGAGCTTGGGACCAGCGCTCGTCATATGAAAATCGTAGCCCATAAAAACACCATGGGCCAACGCTGGATTGGTAACCCCATTTCCGCCAAGCCAGCCCGGCAACGCGGTAACCCGCTCCATCGCCTTGGCAAACGAAAGCATTGCCGCCAAATCTGCTTCCGAAATATAGACGGGCGTCTGGGCAAACAAATGCGGATGAGTTTTTTCCAAGTCTGCAGGCAAAATACCGCCAGTCAAATCCGCAAATGATGTGCCAATTTCACCGGGTCGCAAAACGATGCACAGACAAGATTGGTTGAGGCCGTTTACCAGTGTGTCCAAGGCATATCCTTTTTTATTCATCGTAAATCTACGATGAAGTTAGGAGTGCGCGCATAGTATTGCAAGTGCATTTGGCGAGTGTCGAGGGACTTAGATCCCCAAGCCTTCGAGCATCGCATACTGAATAAGCATCACGGTCTTAGCATCAATAATGCCGCCGTTCTTAACCAGCGCAAACGCCTCTTTCAAAGGCATTTCCAAAACATCAATATCTTCGCCCTCTTCCGGATTGCCACCGCCATCAGAAATGCGATCCTGAGGCGAATATTCCGCGACAAAAAACGACAGGCGTTCGGTCACGCTACCGGGGCTCATGAACACATCGTAGATTTGGCGCACTGCACCGAGCTTGTAACCAAGCTCCTCCTCCGCCTCTTTGCGAATGCAGGCCTCAGGATCCAAATCATCCAGTAATCCAGCACAGGCCTCGATAAGTGACGCCTTATGGCCATGCTGAAACGCCGCCAGGCGGAACTGTTTCACCAGAAGCACGGTGCCTCGCACAGGGTCATAAGGCAAAATCACCGACGCATCGCCGCGATCATAAGTCTGGCGCACCTGACGAGACCAAGAGCCATCGCGCAGTTTCAGCTCAAATGTATGCTTGTTAAGAATAGCCCAATCATCAGATAATAGTTCGGTCTGATGATTGCGAATTTCATTGTCTTTGGCCATGTTCAACCCTGAGACAGCCGCGCCATAGTCTCATCATCCACCTCGAAGTTGACATACACATTTTGCACGTCATCATCATCTTCAAGCACACCTACCATTTTCATCAGTGATTGCGCACGGTCTTCGTCGACCGGAATATTGGTCTGTGGCTTCCAGATAAATTTGGCCGATTCAGACTCGCCAAGCGTGGCTTCCAGAGCTTTGGAAACTTCGTTGAGGCCCGCAAATGAACAATAAATTGTGTGGCCTTCCTCGTCAGAAACCACGTCATCCGCGCCCGCTTCGATGGCGGCATCCATCACCTTATCTGCCGATGCGGCGGCTGCCGGATAGTAAATTTCGCCGATACGGTCCCACATAAATGAAACCGAATTTGTTTCACCCAGCGCCCCACCCGCCTTGGTAAAAGCGGCGCGAACATTGGATGCTGTGCGGTTACGGTTGTCCGTCAATGCCTCAACGATAACAGCAACGCCGCCCGGGCCATAGCCCTCGTAGCGCACTTCGTCATAGCTTTCAGTGTCAGCAGCGTTAGCTTTGTTAATCGCTCGCGCAATATTATCCTTCGGCATCGAAACCGCTTTTGCCGCCTGAATAGCGAGCCGCAGGCGCGGGTTCATATCAGGGTCTGGCACGCCCATCTTGGCAGCAACCGTCAATTCGCGGCCAAGCTTGGAAAACATTTTCGAGCGCACAGCGTCCTGGCGGCCCTTGCGGTGCATGATGTTCTTAAATTGTGAATGGCCAGCCATAGCTGCTCCTGAACTGCTAAATTTTGTTGGCTGTCTATAGGCAAATTGCCATGAGCCGTCTAGAGCACTTCCAAGCTTGAAGGAACATCAAGCGTTTAAGGATAGTGCAACAAAACAAGGACTTAGAGCTTGAATTTTGAATCTGTCAAAATTCAATTCGCTCTAATGCGCGCCTTGTTCTATTGAATCCAAGGCCATCGGAATTCGATCGGCTCTTGGAGCGAATTCCGTTTGCCGATCATTACGGCACGCTTTAGACGATGCACTGCCCACTTATGTCAATTTCGCTCACTTCAAGCGGGTTCCGATAAAGAAATGGTGGCTGTCCCTCGTGCAAGTGAGCCCCTTAGCCTGCGACCTACAAGTGAACGGGCCCTTTTTCCACGTTCTGCCAATTTTGAGAGTATTGCTGGAGCGCCCCGCCATTCTAAATCCATTGCGCTCAACATCGCCAACATCCGCCGTAAATCCTACGCAGTTGCCCGTGCCGCCCGAAATCGGTCCCAGCGGATTAACGATTTTCTTCGCCCGCCCCGTTTTATGCAGCACCAGCCGCACATAGCCCGGCCCCAAACGATCGCACTGCAATTCCGGCCCGCCCCCGATTGGCAGATAGCCATCCGTGCCACCCTTCGGGATATAGATGCAACCAATATTGCCCTTTGGCGTGGCAAACGAGATCGTGCCATTGCGCTCTGGCGTAAACCGCTGCTCTTTGGCGCTGGCGGGGAGCGCTAGCGCCAGAACTGCAACAAATAATAATGCGCGCAACATTTCGATTTCCCATGCAGGTCAGAGTATTAGTTTACTTTACCATAATAAAAATGACGAGGGCCATCTTCGCCTGGTCATGGCAATCCGCATTATAAAATGTAACAAGGTAAACATGGCCAGATCATCCACCCTCTCCCTCATCCCGCGCTCCATTTGGGCCATCGGTTTTGTCTCCATGTTTATGGATATCTCCTCCGAAATGATCCATGCGCTGCTGCCGATTTATCTCACAACGGCGCTCGGTGCATCGGCTCTCACCATTGGCTTTATCGAAGGCATTGCCGAGGCTACCGCCAGCATCACCAAGCTGTTTTCCGGCGCATTGTCAGACTGGCTCGGCAAGCGTAAGCTATTGGCCGTTATCGGTTATGGTTTGGCAGCGGTCACCAAGCCAGTGTTCCCGCTGGCCACCTCCGTTGGCTGGATAATCGCCGCACGGTTCGTGGATCGTGTCGGCAAGGGCATTCGCGGTGCGCCGCGTGATGCGCTGGTGGCAGATATTGCCCCGCCGCAATTGCGCGGCGCAAGCTTCGGTCTGCGCCAGTCGCTGGATACAATTGGCGCATTTCTCGGACCATTGATTGCAATAGGCCTGATGTGGTGGAGCGCCAACGATTTCAAATTCACCTTTTGGGTAGCAGTCATCCCCGCATTCATCGCGCTTGCCCTGATGATGTTCGCTGTCAGCGAACCGCCGCAGATTGCACCGCCTAAAGACGCCAAATTTCCACTGTCGCTACGTGCCATGAAGCAGCTGGGCAGCCGCTATTGGGTAGTCACTGCGCTGGCCAGCCTCTTCACTCTGGCACGTTTCAGTGAGGCATTCCTGATATTGCGTGCGCAAGCCGCCGGTCTCCCGCTGATGCTGATCCCTGCGGTTCTGGTGGTTATGAACATCGCTTACGCGCTGTCATCCTATCCCGTCGGCGTGCTATCAGACCGCATGAGCCGCACCACCATTCTAAGCGTCGGCATCGCCATTTTAATCGCCGCAGACTTGGTTCTAGGTCTCACCACATCGCTGACAGGCATCACCATTGGAATCATTCTCTGGGGCCTGCACATGGGCTTCACGCAAGGCATCTTGTCCACCTTGGTTGCAGATCATGCGCCCGCAAACCTGCGCGGCACGGCGTTCGGGTTTTACAATCTGTTCACCGGATTGGCATTGCTTGTCGCCAGCATAGTCGCAGGCGGCCTGTGGGACAAGATCGGCCCGCAAGCAACATTCCTCGCCGGTGCGGGCTTTGCCGCACTCGCGTTAATTGGTTTGCTTGCGACGGTAAATTTCACACAGCAGAAGAGCGTTCAAGCAGCCGGCTAGGGATTGTTGAGATTCAGGATTCCCAATTGGATTGAAATATGATTCAAGCTCCGAAAGGAGTTTGCGATGGATCGATTTGTGTTGACTGATGCC
>JAYSWX010000033.1:0-5430 GCA_043717855.1 Phyllobacterium sp. | reverse complement strand
CACCGAGCAATATCAGCGGTGAACCCTTGGCAGCGTCCACTGCGGCGCGCATGGCCTTGGGGTAGGCATGAAGTGTGAGCATCGACATGCCCATTTTGGCTATATTTTCCACCGCTTTGGCGATGGTGTTATCGATATCCAGCAGCTTCATATCGAGGAAAACACTGTGGCCGCCTTGAGAAAGCTCCCGGGCAAAATCAAGGCCGCCTGCGAATGCTAACTGGTAGCCTATTTTGTAGAAACTAACATTGTCGCCGAGCGTTGTAACAATTTTTGATGCCGACTTTACGTCCGGCACGTCGAGCGCAACAATTAAGCGCTCGCGCATTGGAAAATTTGTGATGGTCATTTGTGTTGTCCTGAGAGAAATGCGGCGTGCTCTACAAGAGCGCGGCAAGTCTTTTGAAGATTACTTTGGACGCGCTCATCTTTGAAGCAATCCATATCATCGAAGGCGTCCTGTGCGCTGGGAACTGCGCATTGCTGACTAACCACCTGTACGCCCATGTGCGCCAATATTGCCCGCAGATGACCAATCGCGCGT
The DNA here is from genome assembly GCA_043717855.1 of Phyllobacterium sp. Classification (GTDB taxonomy): domain Bacteria; phylum Pseudomonadota; class Alphaproteobacteria; order Rhizobiales; family Rhizobiaceae; genus JANMEX01. The sequence continues at coordinate 4,886 of JAYSWX010000033.1, read as the reverse complement.
ATGCCTGCAAAAGTACCAGTGGAGGAAGAGCCAAGCGCGGCAACTTTTTCAGCATAGGGTTTAAGTGGCTGCCCGCCATCACGCTTTACACGGCTGACCCAGTCCAGCACGTTTTTCAACAGCGGGGGAATAGAACCATTATACTCGGGCGTTGTGATGAAAAAACCATCATGGGCAGCGAACAATCGCGCTAGTTTCACGGCGTTTTCGGGAATGCCTTTTTCGCGCTCCAAGTCTTCATCCATTAGCGGCAGCCGATAATCAATCAAAGCGATGCGTGTGACATCTGCTTCCCTATAACTAAGTTCTTTTGCGGCGGCACCGGCCAGCCTGCCGCTCCACGCGCCGGAGCGGTTCGAGCCTGCAAAGACAAGAATCTTGGGGTTCATCTTATACCAAACCTAACTTGATGTGAGCAGCACACAGTCCGCTCTCACTCTAAGTTAGCCTTAGCTTGCATGGCGCGTATATGTCCAGATATGCGCAGGTGGAACATTTCGAAAAACAAAATCCGTTCGCTTTGCTGTGAAACCGCCCGCGTCCTTTGGCACTGGAGACAGCGGTCCATAAGTGACATGAACGACCGGACGGCCCGCAGGAATGCGATCCAAAAGATCCTCAATATAGGCGATACGGTCGGCTATTTTGAAATTCAAAAGAGGAATGGCTGAAATCACACAGTCGAAGACTGTTTTACTATTGCTGCCCAGCGTGTTGTCCAAATCAAAAGCATCGCCTTCAATCACATTTACATCAGAAAAATTTTTTCGCAGGCACGAAGCAAAGTCTGAGGAATACTCAACCGCGAAAAGCTGATTGGCGACTATTCCATGCTGCAAAATTGCACGTGTTATCACACCTGTTCCCGCACCAATTTCCAGCACCGGCAGGTTGGAACCCACATTGATATGGCTTGCCATTGACCGTCCGGTATACGCGCTGGTTGGAAAAGGTGTCCCAACATTCTTTGGTCCGTCAATCCAGCCCTTGAAAAATCTAAACTCATCATCAAATTTGCGAGTGAACTTTTGTGTAAGTGCTTGAAGCAATATAGGTACTCCGCTTGATTGTACTCTCCTATGGAAAGATTCAATCAACAATACAAGCCGACCGGAGCAAAATTGTGTCGCGGATAAACAGAAATTTGTCGTTTTGAAAATAGATTTGAGGCAGATCAATTGGCGCGCTTATAGATCCATAACTGTGCTGGCGGGATGTTGCGGAGCACATAATCATAGCGCTCTACGGTAAAGCTGCCTGACTTTGCGGCGACCGGTGCTTTTAGTCCGTAGGAAAATTGAATAAGTGGACGTCCGTCGGGAATGCGCGTTAACACATCCTCAATGAAGGCTATACGCGATTGAATTGGAAAATTCAAAAGTGGGAGAGCCGATATCGCGCAATCAAATTTGGTTTGATTTTTATCACCCAATGTATGCGCAAGATCAAACGCGTCGCCTTGAACCAAGTTAATCGACGGATATTTGATTCGCAATCGATCAACAAAGTCCTGACTATATTCAACAGCGAAAAGCTTTTCTGCAACAAGACCCGTATCAAGTATTGCCTTGGTAATAGTACCAGTGCCAGGGCCGATTTCAAGAACCGGCATCCCGGACCCTACATCCACAACACTGGCCATGCGCTTTGCCATCGGGGCACTGGTCGGCCACACCGAGCCAACCGTTTGCGGTCCGCTAATCCAAGCCTTTAAAAATCCAAGTCCCTCAGCAAACTGGCTACGCGGACGGCCCACATGGTTTTCTGTCATCAACCGTACCTTCGTTGGATTCAGAAATTCCCTTGCGTCAAATTGGAAATTTTAACAAGCCGCTATTTAGCAAACCCGTCAAAGAACTCTTTCATGCTCGCAAAGAAGCCGCTGGATTGCGGGCTGTTTTCTTTGGAGGAGAGTTTCTCGAATTCCTCTAACAACTCGCGCTGGCGGGCAGTGAGCTTTTGCGGTGTTTCGATGTCGATCTGGATATACAGATCACCCATCACAGTTTGGCGAAGCACTGGCATTCCCTTACCTTTGAGGCGAAACTGTTTGCCATACTCCGTACCTTCGGGAACTTTTACGCGGGTTTGCGTTCCGTCAAGCGTTGCGACTTCAAACTGGCCTCCAAGGGCCGCTGTCGTCATAGAAATGGGTACTTTGCAATAGAGGTCGGAACCATCGCGCTGAAAGAAAGCGTGAGGCTTGATTGAGATAAAAATATAAAGATCGCCCTGTGGCCCGCCGCGAACGCCAGCTTCGCCCTCGCCCGTCAGGCGAATGCGCGTGCCATCTTCGATGCCGGCTGGAATGTTGACGGAGAGGCTGCGCTCTTGAGTTATCTTGCCTTGACCGGAGCATTTGGCGCACGGGTCTTTGATGATTTGCCCACGGCCATTACAGGTCGGGCAGGCGCGCTCGACGGAGAAGAAGCCTTGTGAAGCGCGAACACGTCCCGCGCCCCCGCAAGTGTTGCACGTAGTTGGTTGCGTGCCTGGTTTTGCGCCCGTGCCAGAGCAAACATCACAGGTGATAGATGAGGGGACGCGCACTTGCGCCGTTTTACCGGCAAACGCCTCCTCCAGCGTCACCTCCATATTGTAGCGCAGGTCCGCACCGCGTTCACGGCCATTGGCAGAGCGACGGCCGCGACCGCCCATCATCTCGCCAAAAATATCTTCAAAAATATCAGCAAACCCGCCGCCGCCGCCGAAACCTTGTGCGGCGCCACCGTTTTCAAATGCGGCATGGCCATAGCGATCATAGGCCGCGCGTTTTTGCGGGTCTTTCAGCGTCTCATAGGCTTCGTTCAGTTCTTTGAACTTACCTTCGGCACTGGCGTCACCTTGATTGCGATCCGGGTGATATTTCATAGCCAGCTTGCGATAAGAAGCCTTCATCGCTGCATCATCGGCGCCTTTGGCAACGCCAAGCGTCTCGTAATAGTCAGCCTTCATCAGTCAAATATCCCGCAGCAAATAATGTGAGCGCCCAAAGCGCTGGCTTTGTCGCGTATTTAGGCGTTGTCTAAAGGAAATGCCAGTCTAGCAGTGTTAAAAGTCAGTAAATCTCTTTGGCAGGTAGCGCAATCACATCCAGCCGCGCGCGCCGCAACACTGGCAAACAAGAAAGGGCCCCGTTTCCGGAGCCCTTTTACCATCCAATCGAAAAAGATTTACGCCGACTTCTTGTCGTCGTCCATTTCCTCAAACTCGGCGTCAACTACATCGTCCTTGGCCATATCAGCGGCGGCATCTGCCTGAGCCTGATCGTTCTGCGAGGCTTCATACATAGCTTGACCGAGCTTCATGGAGGCCTCCATCAAACTTTGCGTCTTGGCCTTAATGTCTTCCGCGTCGTCAGTACCCACAGCGGTCTTCAGCGATGCAATCGCGTCAGAAATCGCTGTGCGATCCTCTTCGCCTACCTTATCGCCGAATTCCTTCAGCGACTTTTCGGACGAATGGATCAACGCCTCAGCCTGATTTTTAGCTTCCACAGATTCGCGGCGCGCCTTGTCAGATTCGGCATTGGCTTCCGCATCCTTCACCATCTTTTCAATGTCGGCGTCGGATAGGCCACCGGAGGCTTGAATGCGTATCTGCTGTTCCTTGCCTGTGCCCTTGTCCTTGGCGGACACTTGCACGATGCCGTTTGCATCAATATCAAACGTTACTTCGATCTGCGGAACGCCGCGTGGTGCCGGTGGCAAACCAACCAGATCAAACTGGCCAAGCGACTTGTTGTCTGCGGCCATTTCGCGCTCGCCTTGAGAAACACGAATGGTCACAGCCGACTGGCTGTCTTCAGCGGTGGAGAACACTTGGCTCTTCTTGGTCGGGATGGTGGTGTTACGTTCAATGAGGCGAGTGAACACGCCGCCCAGCGTTTCGATACCAAGTGACAATGGTGTTACATCGAGAAGCAACACATCCTTAACATCGCCCTGCAATACGCCGCCCTGAATGGCCGCGCCCATTGCCACAACCTCGTCCGGATTAACACCCTTGTGCGGGTCTTTGCCGAAGAATTTCTTCACAATTTCTTGGATTTTCGGCATACGGGTCATACCGCCAACCAAAACCACTTCGTCGATATCAGCCGGATTAATGCCGGCATCCTTGAGCGCTGCCTTACAAGGGGCAATCGTGCGCTGCACCAGATCATCCACTAAGCTCTCGAACTTCGAGCGCGATAGTTTCATGGTCAAATGCTTTGGACCGGAAGCATCTGCTGTGATGAACGGCAAATTGATTTCGGTCTGCGCGGCAGACGACAATTCAATTTTGGCCTTTTCAGCGGCTTCACGAAGGCGCTGCAAGGACAACTTGTCCTTGGTCAAATCAATGCCGTTTTCCTTTTTAAATTCGGCTGCGAAATACTCCACCAAACGAATGTCAAAGTCTTCACCGCCAAGGAATGTATCCCCGTTGGTGGATTTAACTTCAAATACGCCGTCGCCAATTTCGAGAACGGAAATATCAAACGTGCCGCCGCCAAGGTCATACACCGCAATTGTGCCCGCAGCCTTCTTATCAAGGCCGTAAGCCAGCGCTGCCGCTGTCGGCTCATTGATTATACGCAACACTTCAAGGCCGGCAATCTTACCTGCATCTTTGGTGGCCTGACGTTGAGCGTCGTTAAAATAGGCTGGAACAGTGATAACGGCCTGCGTCACATCCTCGCCAAGATAGGCTTCGGCTGTTTCCTTCATCTTTTGCAAAATCATTGCAGAAATTTGGCTTGGAGAATGCTTCTTACCGCGCACAGAAACCCATGCGTCACCATTGTCACCTTTGACAATTTCGTAAGGGACCATTTTCTTGTCTTTTTCTACCAGCGGATCATTGCTGCGGCGGCCCATCAGGCGCTTTACGGCAAACAATGT
>JAYSWX010000032.1:0-5517 GCA_043717855.1 Phyllobacterium sp. | reverse complement strand
ACATTGGGGCATCGTTTTACGGCGGCTTCAAATTCGGCCAGTGTTCGTTCTGATTGACCGGACAGGCTCATGTGAACGATGACGGTCACGCTGTGTCCAAGTGCAGCGTTTGAAATTTGCGCATGGTAGCCATTGATAACGCCGGACTTTTCCAAAATATCCAAACGCCGCGAACAGGCTGACTGTGAGAGGCCAACTGCATCGGCCAGCGTAGCGTTGGACATGCGGCCATTTTTTTGAAGGTTTTTCAGAATCGAGAAATCCAACGCATCTAATTCCATTAACCGTGCTTTCTTCGACGAAAATAATAACTTGCGCAAAAATACACGAAAAATGAACATACTTCCAGCCTAATTTGCAAGGACATGCGAATAGGGTTTGTGTAATCTCAACATCGAGGAACACATCAAATACGGAGCTAGAAAATAATGCGCGTCGGCTGCCCTAAGGAAATCAAAAATCATGAATATCGCGTCGGCCTGACACCGGGTGCGGTGCGCGAATATGTAGCGCATGGACATGAAGTATTAGTGGAGACCGGCGCTGGCCTCGGCATTGGCGCGGACGATCACGCCTACCAAGCCGCTGGCGCCAAAATTGCCAAGACTGCCGCAGATGTTTTCGCCAAGTCAGATATGATCGTAAAAGTGAAAGAGCCACAGCCAATTGAATGGGCGCAGCTGCGCGAAGGTCAGATTCTCTACACATATTTGCATCTGGCCCCAGATCCAGAACAGACCATGGGCCTGCTTAAATCCGGCGTCACAGCTATCGCTTATGAAACTGTAACAGACGAGCGCGGCGGGCTGCCATTGCTGGCCCCGATGTCTGAAGTTGCGGGCCGTCTGTCCATACAGGCCGCCGCGTTCTCTCTTCAAAAGGCAAACGGCGGTCGCGGAATTTTGCTTGGTGGCGTACCGGGCGTATTGCCCGCCAAGGTAGTGGTACTTGGCGGTGGTGTTGTCGGTCTTCATGCGGCGAAGATGGCCGTCGGCCTTGGCGCGGACGTGACCATCTTAGATCGCTTTATCCCCCGGCTTCGCCAGCTCGATGATTTATTCAATGGCCGCGTCCACACGCGTTACTCCACAATTGACGCGCTGGAGGAAGAAGTGTTTTCCGCCGACGCAGTGATCGGCGCGGTGCTTATCCCCGGCGCAGCCGCACCCAAGCTCGTTACGCGTGAAATGCTTAGCGGTATGAAGAAGGGCGCAGTTATCGTTGATGTGGCGATTGACCAAGGTGGTTGTTTTGAAACTTCACACGCCACAACACATGCAGAGCCGACATTTCAAGTCGAAGGTATCATCCACTATTGTGTGGCCAATATGCCTGGCGCTGTGCCAATCACGTCTGCACACGCTCTGAATAACGCGACACTGCATTATGGCCTGCAACTGGCGGATAAAGGTCTTCGTGCACTGGTAGATGACCATCATCTGCGCAACGGGCTTAATGTTCATCAGGGCAAAATTACCAACCGTGCTGTCGCTGATGCTCTTGGCATGGAGATGGCAGAGGCAAAGGCAATCCTAAAAGTCGCATAAGACCTCCTCCCTTTTGCGACTAACAAAGCGGCTGGATCTAATTCCAGCCGTTTTTGTTTGGTGTCTGTGATAGGAGGATTAGTGTTAACGAGATGCGACGTAAGAATTTTTGCCGTAAAATATAGTCGATAGACACAAGTCGCGTTAATAAAAGCTGTATGTTACGCTTGTTGTCAGCTCTTTTCCATCTGGGCTATTGTGCTCATAATTTGGTGAGTCTTGCTGCTTTATGCTTCATAGACTCAGGTTGGGGAGTGTGGATTTTGACTAGATATTTGCAGGTTATCATCGCAGTATTTGCGTTGCTCCTTTCTGCAAGCGCACGCGCGCAAGACCTACCAACCATGCTAAATGGCCTGCCAAACGATAAATTGACGCAAACCATGACATTTGTGGGAGGAAATATCCGTTTTGCGTTGCTGCATGAAGCCGGGCACATGCTAATTTCAGAACTTGGCCTTCCGGTATTAAGCAGCGAAGAAGATGCGGTAGATACTCTTTCTACGCTGGTTCTACTAAACAATGATGATTCAGACCTCGAACAGGCCCTTTGGTCTGCATCTGCTGGGTGGATGATGGCTGGAGATGAAAGCGATGCAAATGGTGATGCGCCGGAGTACTGGGATGTGCATGGCCTAAACAAGCAGCGTGGGTATAATATCATCTGCTTAATGTATGGCAGTAATCCCTACAGATATCTAATAAGTGCAAATGCATTCAATCTGCCAGATTCGAGGAGAAATGGCTGCGAGCTAGAGTATCAAAAACGCGCCAGAAGTTGGGAAAAAATTCTATCCGGACAGATGATAACGGGTGAGAAGCCCTCGCCCTTCACCGTGCGTTACGAGCCAACAGACAATCCGATGCTTTCGTATTTTGCCGCCTACGCCAAGAATAACAAGCTCTTAGAGATGGTCGATACCATGTTGACCGGCTCGTTTTCTCTCAATACCGGTATCCGTCTTACAGCAAAAGAATGCGGCGTTGTGAACGCTTTTTGGGCACCGGAAACTCGCGAACTTACGCTTTGCTATGAATTGATGTACTGGCACGCGGAAATGATAAGCAAAAAAATCAGATAGCAAGGTATTTGGGTATTTGACTACTGCCGCGTCCATCTCGTCAGCTTTTTTGGCCAGAATAATGACGAAGACATTTTTTTTAGACGCAGTGTTGAGAATTGGCTGTTGTATTGGGATGTACACGAGCTCGCGCAGTAGCAGGCATTTAATACGGCTTGTTTGATGAACGCAAAAAAAGACTCGCCAAAATTTATGACTTTTGCGGGCGTAATTGAGCCCGCCCCCCAAAGGAGCGCCGCGATACGTGCGCCGCAAAATATTGTTATCTGACTAAAGGCTGCAGCAAGGTTCTAAGCCGTCACTTGTTAAAGGTCTAAAATAAGGGTTGTTTCGAGGTGGGTAGTGGGCGTGCCGAAAATCCAAAATTGCAAATTTTTGCTGAAATCGTAAGAAATTCAAACGTGCTTACACCGCTTTCGAGCGGTAATCTAAATCCAAAACCAGTATCAAAATTAACGCAAAAGAATGCGATATTGAAAATGCTTTTTGAGCGTCGCAAACCTAAGAAATTACATTTTTGCCACGAACTAATGGCGCCTCATGCCAAGCAGTTTGTTCGGGCGACCGGATATAAGTAAGCGAATTAGAGAACTGCGGCTGAATAAAATGATTCAAAACAAATCTCTAACTAACTGAATAAAATCAGTTTTCAGTTAGTATGGAGAAATTACATCGGTGATACGACGTAGCGTGACGCGGCGATTGCGCCAGTTCTCGCTTTTTGTCTGTACAAGCAAAAAGTCCTCACCATAGCCGACAGTGTCGAGATTATAGCCGGGCACATTGAAATAGCGCACCAACTCGCGTTTGAGCGACACTGCTCGACCCTCCGATAGGCGTTGGTTCGCTTGGCGTGTGCCAACCGCATCGGTATGACCTTCGATAAGCACAACCTCATCAGCATTTTGGTCTAAAAGTTGGTTGAGCGCGAGGCCAATATTCTGCACTTTCCAGCGTTCACTCACAGGGATTTGCGCTGAGCCAAAAGCAAAATTAATCGCCTGAATATTGATGGAAGGCGCAATGCGGCGCAGGTCCGGACGACGCTTTAAAACATCGCGATTGACACGTTTTTCAGGGGCAATTTGAACAGATGGCGCACGCTGCAGGCTACGCAAGATTGTGCCTGCTGATGGCGCCTCTTGGGCGAGCGACTGCACCACGCCAACAGCCAGAAGTGTGGCCGTAGATAGTGCTCCGGTAAGTAGCAAGCGGCGTGAAATCATGGTGCCTCTCCAATTATGCAATCAGTTTTTACATTGGATTGAGACTAATTCATGCGGCCTGAAGGCCAGGTGAACGGCAATACTGCAGTAGCGATCAATCCCAAGATTCGATCAATTCGTCGTAAGCACCGATCGGCGAAAAGCCCGCTTTCTGGTATATTATCAGCGCTTTGGGGTTATCCAGTGTGTTAGTTTGTATGGTCACGGTTTTAGGATTTTTATCCCACGCAGCATTGATCGCCTCTGACAACATGAACGTTGCCAACCCCCTGCCTTGATATTCCGGCATCAGCCCGAAATACAGGATATCGGTGTTTTCAGCCTCCGAACTATCAATTTCAAAGAAACCAGCAGGGCAGCCGTTAACAGAAAACAACCAGACATCTGCATTGCCGGCTGTCAAAATTGTTTGTAGCTGTATATTAGATAGATTACGCCGGATGAACCAATGATGCGGTTTACCGACCTCTTGATACAGATAGCGATAAAACGACGAGGTCATGCCGGTAGTTTTGATTAGTGAAATCTTGTGGCCGAGTGGTAACTGCTCACGATGAGCAGGTCGTGTTTTCATCTGGAGTTCGGTGATATGAGCAGCAAGGAAGCGTGGTTTTGGCGCTGGTTTTACCGGATCGACTGTGCCCAAGACAACGGGGGTATCGCCAGGTAAACCCCACTCTGACCATGATCCGTCGTAAAGTGCATGATCTTTATGGCCGATGCTTTCCATTGCGAGCGAAATTATGGCAGCAGTTACGCCGGAGCCGCAAGTCGTCACTACTTCACGGTTGAGATCAATGTGATGCTTTTTAAAAACCTCCTCAAGTACCGCAATGTCTTTCAGACTACCCTTTTCTATGAGCATATTGAAAGGCAAGGAATTGGCGCCCGGCATATGACCCGCGCGCAGGCCCGCGCGGGGCTCTGGTACGATGCCAGCGAAGCGATCGGCGGATCTCGCATCCGCGATCGTAGTTTTGCCTGCTTCAACTAGCGTCAGCATTTCAGCACGTGATTTCACTTTTGTGAGGTTGAGACTGGCGTGGAATTGCTTGTCTGAAACAACTGCGGTTACAGCTGTTACTGGAAGGCCAGCGGCAGTCCAAGCCGGATATCCACCATCCAAAATGAAAACTTGCTTTGCACCGAATATGCGGAACATCCACCAGACACGCGCCACGGAAAACAATCCTGAACCGTCATAAACGACAATTGTATCATCAGCAGATATTCCTGATCCACTGGCAATATTCGAAAATTCTAATTCAGTAGGTAGCATATGCGGTAGCGGGCTGGACTTATCAGAATTATCATCAATATCGAAGAATACAGCGCCAGGTATATGCGAAGTTTGATATTCGGCTTTTGCATCGCGCTGTTGATCTGGCAAATACCAAGAGGCATCAATAATAGAAATATCAGAGTTTCCAAGGCGCGAAGCCAACCATTCCGGCGATACAACAAACGGGCTTTTGGCGGGCATGGCTTTCTCCTAAATGTATTCCGACATAGCACCAAAATAAATGTGAAGGTTCCAGCTGTCTTGCCCCCCTCTTTTCAATTTTGGTTATATAAATTAACCCGATTTCGCCCGTATCAGCACTTGAGTATGACCCTAGGCCTCGCCGTCAACGTCACCATTTTCTCCGGTTATAACCAGTC
>JAYSWX010000031.1:0-14353 GCA_043717855.1 Phyllobacterium sp. | reverse complement strand
TATCTGATGCTCACGGCAAAATCGAGACCACCAGAACAAACAATCCATTCACAATCGTGATGGATTAGTGCCTTCCAAGTCATTAGTCATGCGCAGCGATATTCCGCACAGTTGTCAAAACAAATCAGGCGCATTTTATGCAAACACAACTCATCAAAGATAAGCACCGCCGCGAACACATCGGCTTTCTCCTGGGCATAATAGCGGTCATTATTTTCGCCGGATCACTGCCAAGCACCTACCTTGCACTGGTCAGTTTTTCTCCGCTGTTCATCACGTTCGGCCGTGCCGTAATTGCCACTGTTGCCGCAATTGTTATCATGGCGGTATTAAAAAAGCCGTTCCCGAGGGCACACTGGCGCGAAATTCTCAGTGCTGGCATCCTTTTAGGCGTGGCCTTCCCGGCGCTTATGGCCGTTGCCATGCAAACCCTGCCTTCCTCTCACGCCGGGGTTGTCATGGGCATCCTGCCGCTCATGACCGCGACCTTTGCCAGTTTGATTGATGGCGATAGGCCCTCCCCGTTATTCTGGTTTTGCACAATTGGCGGCGGCGTGCTGGTCATAGCTTTTGCCACGAGAAATACCGGCCTTGCTATCGCATCTGGCGACTTGGCATTGCTTGCCGCCTGCGCTTGTTGCTCGCTTGGCTATGTGTTTTCCGGCAAACTCTCGCGCCATATGCCGGGCTGGGAAGTCATTTCTTGGGCGCTCATCGCAATCAGTCCGATCAGCTTTATTGGCGCGGCACTGGTTTGGCAGCCACAATTTATGGAACCCAGCAAGTCCGCCCTAATCGCGCTCTTCTATCTGGGCCTATTTTCTATGTATATTGGTTTTTTCGCGTGGAACATCGGCCTTGCCATGGGTGGCATCGCCCGCGTCGGGCAGGTTCAACTATTGCAAACATTCGTAACACTCGGCCTATCGGCACTTTTACTTGGCGAACATGTTGGCTGGGATACAATCGTCTTTGCCGTCGCGGTCGCAATCATGGTTGCCATCGGGCGGCGCGCGCCTATACTGAAAAAAGCACAATAAAAAACCGACCGGGTTTGCACCCGGCCGGTTGATTTAATCCAAAAGGATTACATGCCCAAAGCGGTCTTGATTGCAGCTTCAGCAGCATCGCCAGCCATTTTCATGTCAGCTTCAGCCTTACCGGCAGCCTTGGCAGCAGCTTCAGCAGCTGTGCGAACCTGAGCAACAGCAGCAGTCTTCTGTTCTGCAGTCATGGCGGCGGCAGTTGACTTCAACTGGTCGATCATTGTCGATACAGATGCATCCATTGCAGGTGCAGCAGCCATTGCGTCCGCAGCGGGAGCGGCAGCCTTTGGAGCTTCAGCAGCAGGCGCTGCAGCGGCAGGTGCTTCTACCTTAGGAGCGGCAGCAGGAGCCGCAGCTTCTTCTTTTTTGCCACAACCAACCAGAGCCAAAGCAGCAACGGATACGGAAAGGATAAGGAACTTCTTCATTTGGTAATACCTCCAAGCGGCCCACAATGCCGCGACGGCGTTCCTTTTCCACTAAATTGTGGCAGAGATACAGCGAAATGTGGCAAAAACATAAAAAATGTTGCAACGCACTACAAAATAAAATTGGAAAAGTTAAGCACGCGAAACCTGAGGCTTACAAAAAGCATTTCTATCACATTGAAATATAACGAAAATAAACGCTACTCCAAACATATAAGGCAGTTCAACCACTTGTGAACAACAATGTGATGTGTTGCCACATTTGCAATAAATTTACCGACTCAGCCAGTGAAAAACGCGCTGGACACCCAAACTCAGACTGGAATCGGGCTGCTCTCACTGTCAGGGCAAAACGAAACAGTAGCATAAATTAACCGCATTAGCTGTCGTTTAAGTTTCCGCAACCGCCTAGCATTCCAGGCAGTATCAAATTTTCACTTCACCACGCCCAACAACCGCTGCACCAGCGCTTGCGGCTTGTAGCCCAGCTTGCTCGGCGTCAGCCCCATGCGCAGCACCAGCATATTGCGGGACGGGATGATGCAAATCGACTGGCCGTCATGGCCGAGCATCCAGTAGGTATCATCCGGCAATACAAAACCTAAATCAGGATCTTGCCCATCCGGCGTTCCTGCAGATGGCCCCTCCAGCCTTAGCTGCCCCTTACCATATTGCGGGCCATAACTAAGCTCTGAAGCCGGCGCTGGCTCATGCATCATCGCCACATAATCTGCCGACAAAACTTGCACGCCATTGGCCATGCCCTTGTCCAGCAACATTTGCGCAAACTTTGCCCAGTCCGGCGCGTTAGCATAAAGATGCGATGAGCCAACTAATGTTCCAGAAGCATCCGTCTCAAATGTCGCGCTTGCCATGCCGAGCGGCTTAAAAATAGCCGTCTGTGGATACGTCAGCGCCTTTTCACCAGCAACATCCTGCCAGATGCGCGACAACAAAACCGCCGTGCCGCTGGAATAGTTGAACGTCTTTCCAATTTCCCCGTTCAGCGGCTTATCGCGGACAAACGCGGCCATGTCATTTTCTAAAAATAACATGCGCGTCACGTCGGTTACGTCGCCATAATCCTCGTTGAACGCCAAGCCAGATGACATCGCCAGCAAATCTGAAAGCGCAATGTTCTTGCGACCGTCACTCGTCCATTCGGCAAATAGTGCCTTTTTATCCAGCGCCAATTTCCCGTCGCGAACCAACGTGCCGATGATACCGGCATTCACCGTCTTGGTCATAGACCAGCCCAGCAGCGGCGTATCGCGCGTGAACCCTGCGCCATAGCGCTCACCAATAATGCGCCCGTTTTGCGCCACCACAATCGCCCGCATTCCCGGCCCTTGCAAGCTTGCATCATCCAGCACCGCAGCAATTGCCGGATCTTGACTTGCGTCTGCGCGGTTACCTTGCGGCCACAAAGCTGATGTGTCTAAAGCCGGACCAGTATCCGCAAGGGTTGGCAGCGCATTGCGTCTCGCCATCTCCACATGCCCGTCAGGTATGACGCTGCAGCCATAACCTCGTCTGTAAATCGCCACTTGCTTACCAAAAACACCAGCCAATCCTGCACTGACGGTACCGGCCGCTTTATCAACCGTCACCCTCATGAGCTTTAATATCGGATGTCCCGGCGCTTGCACATCTTGCGCCAAAACCTGTGTCGCGTCGCGACCCGCTAGAAACACATTGGAGCAAACGATTTTGGCGCTATAGCCCGCGCCAACGCGAATAAGTTCAGGCGGCGAAAGATAAAGCCAACCCGCCGCAGCGGCGATAAGCACTATAAACCCGCGAAAAATCCATTTGAAAAATCGCCGCATTCCAAACGCCCCCAATTGTGCTATTAAAGCATCGCTCGAAAAGTGTTTGCGGTATTTCAATAAAGCGATGCGCAACAGAAATCAGTCTCACCGCAAGCGCAGCCAAAATCAACTTGTTTTCGCTTTAGTCATTTATTAACGATAAAGTGGCGAATGAGGTGCTAGCAACCACGTCTCAATCCGGTGATCGCGTATCATGATGAAGTCAGTATCATTTAAACTCACCGCGATTTCCCTATTGGGCCTCGCTCTAGCCGCCTGCAACAGCGTCAACTATGATGCGCTTCAATCGGCCAGCGTCAAACCGGTAAATTTTGCCGAGTCAAAGCCTGTCGATTTTCCCGGTCGCGGCCCCGCCGCCTATCCGGTTCATGGCACAGATGTTTCCAAATATCAGGGCGATGTGGACTGGGAAACAGCACATGCCAACGGCGTGTCATTTGCCTTCATTAAAGCCACCGAGGGCGGCGACCGCATTGACGAAAAGTTTAGCCAAAATTTCAGCGCGACCAAGGCTGCCCGCATTCCTCGCGCAGCCTATCATTTCTATTATTTCTGCACCCCTGCCGCACAGCAGGCCGCGTGGTTCATCCGCAATGTGCCTGCCGACCCATCTGCCTTGCCGCCACTGATTGACCTTGAGTGGAACCCGGATTCGCCAACCTGCAAAACCCGCCCATCGCCCGAAACAGTGCGCAGCGAAGTGCAGATTTTCGCCACCGCGTTAGAGCGCCACTATGGCAAGCGCCCGGTTTTTTACGTCACACCGGATTTCTACCGCGATAATCTTGATGGTCATTTCCCCTCGCACCAATTTTTTCTGCGCGCTGTCGCAGACCATCCCTCCGGTGTTTACCCGGGCCGCGCGTGGTCATTCTGGCAATATTCCGGCACAGGCAGCATTCCCGGCATCAAGGGCGGCGCGGATATGAATGTGTTCAACGGCAATGTCCGCTCATGGCAAAAATGGCTGGCGGATCACAGCTAACACGCATCCACAATATATTAGCAGCAACGGCTTCCCATATTAATTTCCGCAGATAAACTACGCTTGGGACAAGACTAAATCCAAAGGGGAAATAAATGAGCGAAGAAATTGGCCTTGCCAAAGGGGCGCTTGGAACCATGGAATCCATGGTGATGGGCATTGCAGGCACTGCGCCCGCTTTCAGCGTTGCTGTTACCACCGCCACCATCGTCGCCGCCGTCGGCGTTTTGTCAGTCGGCAGCATCTTGTATTGCGGCCTCATCATGTTTGGCCTGATGCTGGCATTCACGAATTTGAACAAAATGTCGCCCAATGCTGGTGCGACCTTTGCGTGGGTTGGCACAGTGTTCGGCCCGAAATGGGGCTTCTTCGCTGGCTGGGGGCTACTCGTAGCTTCCGTGGTTTTCATGGTTTCCGCGACCATTCCCGCGGCAACATCCACTTTGAAAATTCTCTCCATCATGGGCTGGATAGCGCCTGAAATCGTGGAAAACACGGGCTGGGTAACATTCACCTCCGCAGTATGGCTAACCCTCGTTACGGCCGTTGTCACCAAAGGCATCAAGCACGCGTCCTATGCGCAGCTCACGCTCACCGTCATAGAAACCGTAATTATCTTTGCACTCATTATCGGTGCGTTCTATCAATATTGGGGCCAACCTGCCCATATGCCATCGTGGGAATGGATATCACCCTTCTCATTCACGCCGCAGACATTTGCCACTGGCGCGCTCACAGCCATCTTCTTCTATTGGGGCTGGGACGTGACGATGAACCTTGGCGAGGAAACCCAAGAAGGCAATCCGATGCCGGCGGGCAAAGGCGCGTTCTGGGCCATGGTCAACCTCATCTTATTTTTCATCATCATGATGATCGTTGTGCTCATCGTTTTGACCGACGAGGAAATCGCCAACGCCAACACCAATGTTCTCTACGCAATTGCCGAAAAACTGTTCCCGGCTCCGTGGAGTTATTTGGCGGTTCTCTCCACCATTCTCTCCACCATCGGCACCATCGAAACGCAGATTTTGCAGTTCAGCCGCTCGATGTTTTCTATGGCCCGCGCCAACATGCTACACCCGCGCTATGCCAAAATTCACCCCGAGTGGCAGACGCCATTCATCGCCACACTGGTCATTTGGGCGCTCGGCATCATCCTGCTGTTCGCATCATCGTATATGCCATCAGTGGGCGCTATTCTTGCCGCGTCCATCGCCGCCATCGGCATTCAAATCTGCTTTTACATGTCGCTAGCCGGATACGCCTGCGCCTGGCATTACCGCAAAATGCTGAGCAGTGACTTCAAGGGATCGATCACCCATGTCATCTGGCCGTTCATTGGCGCAGGCTTCATGACCTTTATCGGGCTCTATTCAATCCCGACCTTTGACAACATCACGCTTGCGATTGGTGTTGGCGGCTTACTCATTGGCGTCCTGCCTTTAGGTTTGAGCCTGTTCCGAAATTTAATGGACCGGGTACATGCACTGGAAAAGAAGATCCACGAGCGGGATATCTAAGCCGGATTAACCGCGACGCGCCGCGAGTGTTTTCAATTACATTCGCGGCGAATAAATTTAGTGCCTGACATTTTGTAACGCTATTCGGAAGTTTCCAAGAATCGGGTGGCAAAATTCCGCCGGTCCGCCGATAACAAGGCAAGGACGGAAATCATGACCTCAACAAATTCACCGGCACCAGCCTCCGCAAAAACTTGGGGAATGCTCATTCTGCTCGGCGTACTCTGGGGAGGGTCGTTCTTTTTTGCCCGTATTGCGGTAAAGGAAATCCCGCCGCTGTGGCTGGTATTCTTCCGTGTCTCCATCGCGGCGCTGGCCTTGCACCTTTATTTGCTGGCACGGGGCAAATGGCCGGAATTCAAAGCCCAGCCTTTCCTGCCCTTCTTCGGCCTTGGCCTTTTGAACAATGCCATCCCGTTTTCGTTCTTGTTTTTCGGCCAAACCGTGCTCGGCGCGGGCCTTGCCTCAATCCTCAATGCCACCACACCTTTCCTCACCGTCATCGCCGCCACTTTGCTAACAAAGGATGAAAAAGCCAATAGTGCCAGAGTATTAGGCATTGCCATCGGCATCCTCGGCGCAGCGACAATCGTTGGTTCATCTGCGCTAACGGGCATTGGCGCACCGCTGTGGGCACAAATGGCAGTCGTTGGCGCTGCACTTTCCTATGCATTGGCAGCAGTCTATTCCAAGCGATTTAAGGGCGTCCCGCCACTTTTCACCGCTACCGGAATGCTCACCAGTTCAACGCTTATCATGGGACCAGTCGCGCTATATGTCTCAGGCGTTCCGGCTGTCACAAGCTGGCACACGCCCGTTTGGGGCGCTGTTCTGGCGCTGGCATTGGCCTCGACGGCTTTCGCCTACCTCCTGTTTTTCCGCATTGTCGGCGAGGCTGGAGCAACGTTCGTCTCGCTCGTTACGCTCATCGTTCCCGCAAGCGCCGTGCTGCTTGGCACGCTATTTTTAAGCGAAACGCTCACGGCCCAAGAGATTTTCGGCATGGCTCTCATCGCCGTCGGTCTCTTCGTTACAAACGGACTTTCCTATTTGAAATCAAAGCCAAAGCCTTAAATGATAATGTGTTTCCGGCTAATTAAAATTAGCAAATTGAAATGCATTTTAACTATCTTTAATAAATAATGAATATTGCAAGTCACCTATATTTTTCAACAGGTTATCTATGGTCACGACATGAATTTTCCACAATTTTGCCGCAATGCATCATGGAAATCTCTTGCACATAGCGCTGAATGGACTACATTTATCGCTATAGAAACATGGAGGTTTAGCAATGGATTTAGCGAAATCGCTTAACGTTCTGATGTTTTGTGCCGCGTTTGCGTTTGTTAGCGCAATGGTATTGGGACTGGTCAATTAATAGTGACCAGAGCTGGCTGGCAAAAGCCGTCAGCAGGAGCACTTAAAATTAAAAGAGCCGGTTGCTAGCGCACCGGCTCTTTTTGTTTGCCCTACCCTGAGCATCGCTTAGCGTCTGACCCAAAATTCGCTTTGACGAGTCAAATAGCGTGAGTTTGCAAGAACCATGCGGTCCCCGCCAGTCCCTTGGGACTTAAGGGCGGGGCAGATTTGGCGGAGCGTACTCTTAAGCATTTTCCAGCGAAGTTGATGCCGGTTCACGTTAAGAAAATGCGTCAAATAAATTACGTGAGCACCGGAAGCTTGAGAAATCGCGCTATTTGGCCGCCAGAGTAGAGTTTTCGGTCAGACTCTTAGGCAGCTTTTGCCGTCTGAACCTGCGGCCGGATGCCAATCAAATGGCAAATCGCAAACACCAAATCCGCGCGGTTCATCGTGTAGAAATGGAAGTCTTGCACGCCGCGCTCCACAAGGTCCAGCACCTGCTCGGCGGCCACGGCAGACGCCACCAGCGCATGAGTCTGCGGATCATTGTCTAACCCTTCAAACCGCTCCGCCAGCCATGAGGGGACATGCGTGCCGGAGCGTGAACAAAAATTAGTCACCTGCTTGAAATTATGCACTGGCAGTATGCCCGGCAAAATCGGAATATAAATCCCCGCCGCCCGCACCTTTTCCACAAAGCGCTCATAAACATCATTATCGAAGAAAATTTGCGTAATCGCCCGCGTCGCGCCAGCATCCACTTTACGCTTTAGGATATCAATATCAGTCGCATAGTCGCGGCTTTCCGGATGCTTTTCAGGGTAAGCTGACACCGAAAATTCAAACTCTTCATCAATCGCTTTGAGGCCGGAAATCAAATCCGCCACGCTTTTGTAGCCATCCGGATGCGGCAAATATTGCGTGCCCACGCCTGATGCCGGATCGCCGCGCAACGCCACAAAATGCTTGACCCCAAAGTCGCGGTACTCCCGCACAACCGCGTCCACATCCGCTTTGCTGGCGTTCACGCATGTCAAATGCGCAGCGGCTTTCAGGCCTGTTTCATCCAGCAACCGCTTCACTGTCTGCCCCGTCGGCGCGCGCGTGGAGCCGCCTGCACCATAAGTGACTGAAACGAAATCAGGGTTTAAATCCTGCAGGCGGTCAATTGCCTGCCACAGGCGCTCTTCCATTTCAGAATTTTTCGGCGGGAAAAACTCAAATGAAACGCGAATGTCCTTGCCAAGTTCAGGGCGGCGCGAAAGGCGAAAAGCATTCATTACACAGACTCCAATAGCGTATTTTTTGCCGGCACTTCGCCAGCGATTAAAAGGCGCGGATCGCGGGCGATCCAAATTTTCACGGTTAGTTGCCCGGCGTCAGAACCCGCAACTTCATGCGCAGCTTCCGGCTTCAAGCCACAGTCTTTCAGCCAGCCATTCATTTGCTCATCAGAAAAACCAAGCCGCACATGGGCATGCTTTTCGCGCAGCGCTTCAATGTCATGGCTGGCAAAATCAACGATAATTAAGCGCCCGTTGGCCCGCAGCGCCCGCGAGGCCTCACGGATTGCCGCCAGCGGCTCATCCAAGAAATGCAAAACCTGATGGATCATCACTAGGTCAAACGCATCGCGCTCCACCGGCGGGTTAAGAATATCGCCCTGCCGCACTTGGGCATTAGCAATGCCCGCCTGCTCCAAATTGGAGCGCGCCACCGCAAGCATGTCGCGGCTCATATCAATGCCAACCGCGCGGCGGTAAAGCGGCGCAAACAGCTCAAGGAAACGACCCGTGCCCGTGCCTAAGTCCAGCATGGCTTGGAAATGCCGTTCGCCAACCAGCTTCAAAAGCAGCGCTTCCACAGCCGCGTCCGGCGCGTGCAGCGAGCGGATTTGGTCCCATGCCAGCGCATTGTTTTTGAAATAGTCCGATGCCCGCGCTTGGCGTTGTTGCTTCACTTGGCTCAAGCGCTCCAAGTCCCGCGCCAGCACCACATCGCTTCCGTCCAGCCGCGCCACCAGCGCCTCGCCAAGCAAACCGGCGACATTGGCATCATCCATACGAAAATACGCCCAAGAGCCTTCCTGATAGCGCGAAATCAGCCCAGCTTCGTAAAGCAGCTTCAAATGGCGCGACACGCGCGGCTGCGATTGGCCAAGCACGGTAGTGATATCCGTCACCGTCAAATCGCCTTGCTTCAATAGGTGCAAAATGCGCAGACGGCTGGATTCTGCCACTGCTTTCAGGGTATCCACCAAACTATCTAAATGAAGCAGTGACATTTATCCGGCATCCAAATACACATAAAGATATGTTTATGTCATTTTTTAAAAAGAAGCAAGTCGTAGAAAGGCAAAACTATGTCGTTTTCAACTAAGTTACAGCGTGAAATCGCCGATGCCCTCACACTGATTGCCCCCGGAATTCCCTTTTTGGATGCGCAAATCGTGCGCAAACACGCTGCCGCCAAGCATTTGCGCGAGTTTTCGCCCAAGATAAGCGTCTGGCTGGCACTAATAGCCCATATCCGCCACGCCCACACAGATTATGATGAATTGATGGATGAAGGCTACGGCAAGGAATCATCCCGCCATTTCGCGCTGGACCAAACTAACGAAAAGCTGACCGAATGGCGGGCCACCAGATTTCTCGACCCAGAAGGTAGCGGCGAAGAATAGGCGCGCCGATCAATCAGCCGCTGCAAAATGCGCCATTTGGTCTGCATGAGCCTTTACAAATGCAGGGCGGGACTTGGCGCGTTCGACATACGCCCGACAAGCAGGATAGCCAGCCAATCCATCAAACCGGTCGACAAGCCGCAACACATCGGCCATCAAAATATCTGCGATTGAGAAGGCTCCGGCAAGCCATTCGCGCTCGGTTAAAACCGCTTCCATGCTTTTCAGCCGCGCCTCAAGGAAGCCGTCAAAAAACTTGCGCATAGAGGTTTGGCTACTATCACCCGCGAATAAGAAAAACGACCACGGCTGACTTGCCGCTTCCAACGAAGCCAACGCTGCAAACAGCCATTCAGTCACCTCATTGCGCCCACGCGGATCAACCGGCATGAGGGTCTCACTCAAGCTGCCCAAATGCAGCAAAATTGCCCCGCTCTCAAATATCGTCATATCGCCATCGGTCAGCCATGGCACCTGCCCGAAAGGCTGACGCGCCAAATGCGCAGCTTGCCGATCACTAAATGGCGTGCTTTCAACGCAGTAGGGCAATCCCGCCTCCTCCAACGCCCAGCGCACACGAATATCGCGGACGTAGCCGCGAGGCATGTCAGGAACCCAGTCGTAAGTCGTCAGTATTAATTGTGCCACAGAGCCACTCCTTCGCAATTTCCCCTCACCCGAGACTTATCACGTTACCAAGACTTAGCACGTTACCACGTAACAATGGTCAAGCGCGATAGAGCCACTGCTCCGGCAGCCGCGCCTCAAAATTTGTCCCTGCGGCAATCATCCCCGACTTTTCAACCCATGCCACCAGCCCGCGCAGCCGCTTGGCGACTTT
Source organism: Phyllobacterium sp. (assembly GCA_043717855.1). Classification (GTDB taxonomy): domain Bacteria; phylum Pseudomonadota; class Alphaproteobacteria; order Rhizobiales; family Rhizobiaceae; genus JANMEX01. The sequence continues at coordinate 3,656 of JAYSWX010000031.1, read as the reverse complement.
GACAAATTTCATGGCAATTTCATCCGCGTTCTCAAGCCCCGCACCTGCCGCCACTGCCTTGCCCGCCGAGCGACACGGCGCATTCTGCCCGTCCACTTTCAGTGTCACGCCGCCTTCGAAAAACAGCAACGTGCGCGGCGGTATCAGTGAAAAATCCGGCAGGCCGGAAACCACAATATTCGCGCCCAGCCATTCCGGCCTCACCTCGGTCAAACCCATAGCCGTCGCAATGGCTTGCAAATCCGCAACGCTTACCAGCGAGACCTGCCGTTCGTTGCGGATCTCCGTGCCGCGCGGATACCATGGCTCGCGCCCGCCAGCGTTCCGAGTCAGCCCCGCATGATGGTCACCTGCAATGCCAGCGAAGGTGAGCGCCAGTGATTGCACGGGCGCAGTCACGAAGTGCGAACCCGCCGCCAACAGCACCTGCTTAACCTTGCCAGCCAGCCGCCGCGCCGGCAGTATTTCGGGAGCACCAAATAGATCAGCCATCGAAAACTCCAAACCTTAAGCACACCCAAATTTCAGACCTGCCCAAATCTTAAACGTGCCATTGCCCCCGTCGCAGCAAGCCGTTAGACGAATGCCTGATTTCATCACAGGTTACATAATGTCCGATACGCCAGAAACCACCCTCAAAACCGTGCGCGATTTCCTGCGCTATGCCGTCTCGCGCTTCAACGTCGCTAACCTCGTCTATGGTCATGGCACGACGAACGCTTATGACGAGGCCGCCTATCTGGTGCTCGAAGGTTTGCATCTGCCCATCGACCAGCTTGAGCCATTTCTCGATGCCACATTGCTCCTCGCCGAACGCCAGCGCCTAGCCGCGCTGATCGACGCCCGCGTCACCACGCGCAAACCGCTGCCCTATCTCCTCAACAAAGCCTATATGCACGGCGTACCATTCTACGTCGATGAGCGCGTCATCATCCCGCGCTCCTACCTTGGTGAGTTGATGGGCATGGAAAATTTCGCAGGCGGCGAAGGCTCGCTATTGCCGGAACCTGAAAATATCGAAACCATCCTAGACCTCTGCACCGGGTCCGGCTGCCTAGCCATCCTCGCCGCCATGCGTTTTGAAAACGCCTCTGTTGATGCGACTGACCTGTCACAAGACGCGCTGGACGTCGCCGCCATCAATATCGCGGCCCATAATCTAAGCAATCAGATTTCGCTGTTCCAAGGCAATCTGTTCAACGCCCTCAAGGGCCGACGTTATGATTTGATTATCGCAAACCCGCCCTACGTAGCGGAAGAAGAAGTGGACGGTTTCGAGGCCGAGCACCAAGCCGAGCCGCGCATGGCCCACATCTCCGGCGATGATGGTTTTGACCTTGTCCGCCAGATTTTGCGCGAAGCCCCAAACCATCTCAGCGAGACTGGCATCCTCATCTGCGAGTTCGGAACCGGCCGCGAAATTCTCGAGGCCGAATTTCCCCATTTGCCGTTTATGTTTTTGGACACCGAGCAAAGCGAAGGCGAAGTGTTCGCCATTTCCGCAGCAGATTTGGCTTCGTAAACCTCTGCCAGCCCGGCTTACAAAAATTTGTTGCGGTGCTGGAAATAGCGTGGATTTTCGAGCACCGGAGCGCAGAAAAGCCGCGCTATTTCCCGCCGCAGCGGATTTTAGCGCGGATTTTAAGGCTTTACCCATGCGCCGTTCTTCTTGGATGATTTCACACACGCCTCCACAAAGGCAACGCCAGCGACACCATCATCAACTGTCGGAAAAATAACGTCTTTTGGTATTTTGCCGTTCTTCTTGCGCACCGCCCGAATGGCTTTTGCAGCCTCGGTATAGATGTTGGCAAAGCCTTCGAGATACCCCTCAGGATGCCCGCCGGGAACGCGCGTCACGCGGTTGGCCGATACCATAGCGCCCGCGCCGCCGCGCGTAAGTAGTTGTTTTGGTTCACCAAAGGGCGTGAACCACAAATAGTTCGGGTCGGCCTGCACCCACTCAATGCCGCCTTCGGTGCCATAAACCCGCAGTTTCAGGCCATTTTCATGGCCCGGCGCCACTTGGCTGCACCAAATCATGCCCTTGGCCCCGCCCTTATAGCGCAGCATGATATGAGCGTTATCATCCAATTGCCGGCCCGGCACAAACGCATCCAAGTCAGCAGCAAGGCTGTCCAGCTCAAGGCCGGAAACAAAGCAGCCAAGATTATAGGCGTGCGTCCCGATATCCCCTGTCGCTCCGCCAGCACCCGATTGCTTAGGGTCCGTACGCCATGCCGCCTGCTTTTGCCCAGTATTTTCAATGGCTTCTGTCAGCCAGTCCTGCGGATACTCGGCATGAACCAATCGGATTTTTCCCAGCATTCCCTTGGCCACCATTTCACGCGCCTGCCGCACCATCGGGTAGCCGGTGTAATTATGCGTCAGTACGAACAGCTTGCCCGACGCCTTGGCAATCGCCGCCAGCTTCTTAGCGTCAGACAATGTTGATGTTAACGGTTTATCGCAAATAACATGGATTCCCGCCTCCAAAAATGCCTTTGCTGCAGCGAAATGCACATGGTTCGGCGTCACTATAGCCACCACCTCAATGCCATCCGGCCGCTTAGCCTCGGCCTTCGCCATCTCAGCAAACGTCGCATACGAGCGCGATGGATCAATGCCAAGCTCCAAAGCCGACGCCAGCGAGCGCTCAGGGTTAGACGAAAGCGCGCCCGCCACTAGTTCATATTCACCGTCCAGCCGCGCCGCTATGCGGTGCACCGCGCCGATAAATGCGCCCTGCCCGCCGCCAACCATGCCGAGGCGGATTTTGTTGCTCGATGTAATTTTGCTTGCTTCAATAGCCATAATTATAGCCCCAACATTTTTCTAATTTGCGCCTCATCGCGTTCCGCTCCGGCGAAATCATCGAACGCTTTTTCGGTCACGCGGATGATATGATTTTCAATGAAAGGCGCACCTTCCGCCGCTCCGTCTTCCGGATGTTTCAGGCAGCATTCCCATTCCAAAACCGCCCATGAATCATAACCATATTGCGTCAATTTGGAGAAAATACCGGAGAAATCCACCTGCCCGTCGCCAAGTGAGCGGAAGCGACCCGCGCGGTTTGTCCATGATTGATAGCCGGAATAAACGCCCTGCCGCCCATCGGGATTAAACTCCGCATCCTTGGCATGGAACGCCTTTATGCGCTCATGATAGATGTCAATGAAGGCCAAATAATCCAATTGCATCAACAAGAAATGCGACGGATCATAGTTGATATTGCAACGCTTATGCCCCTTGAGTGCCTCCAAAAACATCTCGAACGTCGCACCGTCAAACACGTCCTCGCCGGGGTGAATTTCATAAGCGACGTCAACGCCCACCTCATCAAACGCATCCAGAATTGGCTTCCAACGCTTGGCAAGTTCTTTGAATGCTTCCTCAATCAGCCCCTCAGGGCGCTGCGGCCACGGATACACATAAGGCCACGCCAGCGCGCCGGTGAAGGATACCATGCAGTCGAGCCCAAGGTTGCGCGACGCCTTTGCCGCCAGCATCAGCTGCTCGGTTGCCCACGCTTGGCGGGCCTTGGGATTGCCATGAACGGAAGCGGGAGCAAACGCATCAAATGCCTGGTCATAGGCCGGATTGACCGCAATTAGCTGGCCTTGCAAATGCGTGGAGAGCTCAGTGATTTGCACCCC
>JAYSWX010000004.1:0-15826 GCA_043717855.1 Phyllobacterium sp. | reverse complement strand
AAGGCGCACTGTTGAGATTATTGTTGCGCCATGCGTTACATCGGGATCGTCGCCTGCATCTTTAATTATACCTGCTGCAGCGCTGGTCTTATCCAGTTTTTCGAGCGCAAGGGGGAAAGCGGGCTGTTCGCCTTTTGGCAGCGCTATGGTTACGGGGTCAAGAAAATCTCCGTAAAGCAGCGCGTGAAGGGCGGACTTGGTGGCGGCGGTGGCACATGCGCCTGTGGTCCAGCCGCGTTTCAGCGGTGTTTCCGGTTTTGCCAATCCTGCATCTGGTTCATCGCGCATGATGTGTTTATAGAGCGAGTTGAATTAAGAAATATAGGGTCCGCGCGGTAACTTATGTTGATTTTAACCCACTACCGAAGTGAGCAGGCATGAACGGCGGGTTTCTTATTGCCGCGCCGAACTCCGGCTCCGGCAAAACTGTGCTGACACTTGGCATTATGCGGGCTTTGTCTGATGCGGGGCATGAGGTAGCGCCGTTTAAGGCGGGACCGGATTTTATTGATCCTGCCTTCCACGCACAGGCGGCGGGGCGTGCGTGCTATAATCTTGATCCATGGGGGATGCGGACCGAATACTTGCGTAGCATTGCGCGTAATGATTGTTTGAGCGTCATTGAGGGCATGATGGGCCTGTTTGATGGGGCAGCCGATGGGTCCGGCTCCTGTGCTGATCTGGCCGCAATGCTCGGGCTGCCCGTTGTGCTTGTGGTGGATTGTTCGCGGCAATCGCATTCGGTGGCAGCGCTGGTGCGCGGTTTTCGCGATCATCGTGCTGATATCAAAATTGCAGCGCTCATCCTCAATCGAGTATCGACCGCGCGGCATGAGGGGCTGCTGCGGGATGCACTTTCCGTTTTGGGTATTCCGATTGCGGGTGTTGTACCGCCCTCAGATGGATTGCATTTGCCAGAACGGCACTTGGGTTTGGTTCAGGCGGGTGAACATGGGGGACTGGAAGGTTTTGTTTCCGGCGCGGCGCTGATTGTGCGTCAACACATTGATCTTGCGATACTTTCCCGTCTTTGTGGGCGCACTGCGGGTACGGACGCTGGTGTCGTTTCAGGAATTGCACCGCTTGGTCAGCGCATTGCGGTGGCGCAAGATCAGTCGTTTGCGTTTGCTTATCCCCATATTTTGAGGGGCTGGCAGCAGGCCGGCGCGGAGGTTTCGTTCTTTTCGCCGCTCAATGACGAGAAGCCGGATGAACAAGCCAATGCAATTTATTTGCCTGGAGGCTATCCGGAACTTCATGCGGGCGCACTGGCCGCCAGTGCGAAGTTTAACTCCGGAATGTTGGCGGCTAAAGATCGTGGCGCGGTGATCTATGGCGAGTGCGGCGGGTTTATGGTGCTTGGTGACTGGCTCATTGATGCCGCTGGCAGGGAACATAAGATGCTTGGGTTTTTGCCAGTTACGACGAGTTTTGCCACACGCAAACGTCATTTAGGTTATAGAAAACTGGTTGGCCGCAAAGGTGGTTTGTTTGAAGGGCACTTTCGTGCGCATGAGTTTCACTATTCGACGCTGCTGCAGCAAGGCGTCGGTGATGCGCTTTTCAACGCGCAGGATGCCAACGGTATTGACCTTGGCGCATACGGGTTGCAGATAGGCAAAGTTGCGGGGTCATACTTGCATCTTATTGATATTATGGAAGAAATTTGATGATTGAACATGGCGGCGCGTTGGATCGTGCGATTGCGGAGTTTGGTGGCAAGCGTGAAACATGGTTGGATTTGTCCACCGGTATTAACCCGATTGCTTATCCGGTTCCGGCATTTTCCAGCGATGTATGGGCACGCTTGCCGGACTCCGGACTTGAGAGACGTGCAATTGATGCCGCACGGCATTATTATGGTTTCGGAACGGAAGCTGGTGTGGTTGCCGCCCCCGGTACGCAGGCTTTGATACAGCTTTACCCGCATTTGGCTGCACCCGGCGATGCGGTTGTCATTGGCCCGACCTATGAAGAGCACGCGCAATCACTTGGAATTGCGGGCCGCGACGTGCGTTATGAGCGCTCGCTTTCGGCGATGCAGGACGAGGATATGATTGTTGTGGTGGTCAATCCGAACAATCCTGATGGCAAGATTATTCCTGCTGACGCTCTCATTTTCGCCGCTGAACGACTGGCAGAACGTGGCGGTTTGCTGGTGGTGGACGAGGCGTTTGCGGACACCAATGGGGATGACAGTGTCGCCAAATATGCCGGTATGAACGGCCTTATGGTATTGAAATCATTTGGTAAATTTTTTGGGCTTGCGGGCTTAAGACTTGGATTTGCAGCGGGGTCGAAAGACATAACTGACATAATTTCGGCAATGCTTGGACCATGGGCGGTGTCTGGTCCGGCGCTGGCGTTGGCGGAAACTGCCTATGGTGACGCGCGTGGAATTGCGAAAATCAAGGCGGATTTGAAGGCCCGACGGGCGCGGCTGGACGTGATATTTGCAAAGGTGGAAATGCAGGTGCTCGGGGGGACGGATTTGTTTGTTTTGGCACGGCATTTTCAAGCGACGTGGATACATAAGGCGCTGTGTGAAAAGCACATTTTGGTGCGTAGATTTGCCTATCAGGCGGATTGGCTACGCTTCGGCTTGCCGGGCGACGACGAGGCCTTTGAGCGGTTGGAAATGGCGCTTTCTGAAATCATTGAATCGATCTAACTTATTGATATTGTTTAATATTGGAAGATATTCCCGATGGAATTTCGTTTTTTAACTCTTGGTATTGCGATAGCAGTTGACCGTGTTTTCGGTGAGCCGGTGGTAATCTGGTCGCGGATCGCGCACCCGATTGTGGCGTTTGGGAACGCTATTTCGTTTGTTGAAAAGCGGCTGAACGACGCGTCAAAGAATGACTATGAGCGGCGGCGTGACGGTTTTTTGGCAATCGCGGGTCTTTTGATAGTGGCAGGTCTTGTCGGCGGTTTTCTCCATTTTCTTTTTCAAAAATTGGGTGTCTTCGGTCTAATTTTGGAAGGCGTTTTTGCGAGCATTTTTTTGGCGCAGCATAGTCTGCTGTCGCACGTAGATGATGTGGAGACCGCACGGCGAACGCACGGATTGGATGCGGCGCGGTTGTCCGTCTCGAAAATAGTCGGGCGCGATCCTAACCTTTTGGACGAGGCGGGCGTTTGCCGGGCGGCCATTGAGAGTTTGGCGGAGAATGCGTCTGATGGTGTGGTCGCACCGGTTTTCTGGTTTGCGGTTTTGGGCCTGCCGGGGTTGCTGATGTACAAAATGCTCAACACTGCGGATTCGATGATCGGCCACATGAATGATCGCTACCGTGATTTTGGGCGCGCGTCCGCAAAGTTGGATGATGCGGCAAATTACATTCCAGCCCGTCTTTGCGGCATGTTGTTTGTGGTGGCGACAATGATTGTCATGGGGGGGGCTACCGGGCGCAGGTCGCTTAATGTGATGATGCGGGATGCGCGGCTGCACCGCTCGCCCAATGCGGGATGGCCGGAAGCGGCAATGGCGGGCGCACTTAATCTGGTGCTCGGAGGGCCGCGCGCATATGCTGGCTATGCCGTCAATGAGCCGGTACTGAATGCTGCGGGACGCCGCGATGCCGGCGGTGGTGATATTAGAGCAGCGCTTACTTTAAGCCGTGTGATGTTTTTACTCATATTGGCGCTTGTGTTCTTAGCCACATCACTCACGTAAAGCTTACTGGACCGGCAGCATGTTACGAATTCCAGATAGTGCTTTTGACCATTAGATAAATTTATGTCATTCTCATTTTACTGGGGCGCGAATAGCGGCAATGGGGACTTCCAATGAAGATTTTCAAAACCGCCTTTGTGGCGGTAGTTCTATCTGCAATTTCTAGCACGAGTAGCTTTGCTGCCGGTATTGTGGCTTATGTTGATATTTCCTCACAGACCATGACTGTGACGAAATATGGCTTTCCGATTCATACGTGGCGTGTTTCAACTGCACGTAGCGGCTATTACACACCGACGGGTCAGTATCGCCCGCAGCGCATGGCACGCATGTGGTATTCCAAAAAATACGATAATGCGCCGATGCCTTATTCGGTGTTTTTTAATGGCGGCTATGCCATTCACGGCACTAATCATGTGAAGCAATTGGGCAAGCCCGCATCGCACGGCTGTGTGCGGCTGGACACTGCAAACGCGGCTCAGTTTTACAGTATGATAGAGGCGGCGGGACGTGGTAACACACGGATTGTGATCACACGATAAATGGTGGCCACGGCAGGCACCGCCAATGCTGTGGCTTACTGATTCACGCTGATAGTCTGGTCGGCTGCTCGACATAGTTGGCAACAGCGCGGGTACTGATATCAATAAATATCGCTGGAAGGCTACTTTCATTGATTAAAATGGTGGAGGATCGCTGTGGTACAATGATTTGGTGGCCGATTGAAAGGCATTGGACAGTGGTGCCATAAGTGAGCTTGAGGGCACCTGAAAGGACAGTAATAGTTCGCCTAAAGGGCATGTTTATACCAAATAGTATGTCTTGTTTGGGCTGAATTGTGCGCTTGATGATGTGGGCATAGTCACTATGACTTAAGACTTCCTCGCTACCCCAACTAAAATGTCTGGTTGTATTTGTTTGTGCCAATATAGTTTCAGATGTTTCCGGCTGGTTTTGGTAATGGTCCTTGACCTGCTCCTCCGCGCCCTCGCGCAAAAGCAAAACGCCGTCTGTGCTGGCAATAATCCTGGCATCCTTGAAGCCGCACACTTCCACTGGCAACGTTGCATGTTGATTGCTTTGCATTATCGAAGGGTCGCGGAATGTTTGGACAATGCGGCAATCATCGCTGGCAAGATAGAGGGCAAGGTCATTCACATTTGGAGCGATGAGCTGGACGAGACCGGAACGTCCGACCAAGCGCAGAAAATCGCCACGCAGACGCGTGGCCTGACCTGCGCTATCTGCCAATTGAAGCGCGTTGCGACAGGCGGAAATGAGGGTTGGGTAAGTCGTGCCCAGCCGGTCCAGTAGCAGGGCGGGAGGGACAATAGCAGGGCCACAGCCGCGCACCAGCGAGCGCATTTCGCTCATTGCTGAGCTTTCGTCAGCGCTGCGATCAGCATTGAACGAGCGCACAGTGAACAGGTTCTTCCCGGGAATTCGTTCTCCCATTTCAAGACCAAAGCTCAAATCAAAACCGGGGTATCGACTCGCCATCACTATCGCTAGCTGATCTGCCTGCGAAGTTGTCGCCATTGCAGCCAATGCGTTAAATGATTGGACCAAGTTTTCCGCGTGGAAACTGGCTGGAATAAGTGATAGCGGCAGCGGTCTTTTTTCGCCGTTTTCTACCAGCGCCGCTAAAACAGCTGCAGATCCAGAGCCGGTTCCCGCTGGCACCAGCAGAATTTTTGCGTGTGCGTTATGGCGTGCGATAAGCGGTAAAGCTTCGCGCGCTGCCGTTTCACTGAGAATTATTATAGGAGCAGCGAATTGATTTGTAGCCGCTAGTGCATCGATAATTCGCCCCAAAGGCGTATCGCCTTGCTGGTTAGGACGGACACAAAAAGGGCGCTCCGGCGTGGAAAGCGGCCAAAGGCGACGCTGGCGCGAGGACGCGACGATTACAGGGCGGGACGAAAAACTTTCGGAGTTTGCGCGCATGGTTTGAGAGCTCTTTGCTGGCGGAACTGTATAGCAAGAGTTGTATTCGTGCAAGCTAAGTTATTGGTTCGCTCGATGTTCCCGTTTTCCGTGAGCGCGGTTGTACGGTGGTTATTTCCAGCGCTTATGAAACCACATCCACTGATCGGGATATTCGCGCACCCAGCCCTCCACAATGTCATTCATCATTTGGCAAGACGCATCAATATCCACCTTGCCTTTTACAGTGCGCGGCAGTTCTACTTTATCGAACAGTTGTAACAGGAAGCGGCCGCCGGGCAGGCGTATGCAGCGGGCGGGATAAATATCGGCATCAAACTGGCGCGCAAGGCGCGGCAAAAGCGGGCTGGTATATGCACGACGGCCGAAGAATTCAGCTTCTATCCCATTGTTAAAGTGCTGGTCCACTAACATGCCGACATTGCCGCCACCGTCCAACACTCCCGCCAACGACCACACCGCGCCCGCCTTGGAAGGCACGAGATGGCCCATATTGGTGCGCCGCGCGTGGAGCACTTTTTTGGCGATGTGCGGGTTGTTCGGCGCGCGGAACAATGCCGTGACTTCCAGCCCGAATGTTGCCGCGCACACTGGTAACAGCTCGAAATTTCCCGTGTGGGCGGTGAAAAATATACGCGGGCGTTTTTCGCCTTGCAGCCGCTCGAATATTTCCGTGCCTTCAACTTCGATAAGGCCCGGAGTTATAGCGCCGGGATCATAGTCGAAAATCTGGTCTAAGAATACATATTCGGCTAGAAGCCTTGCCATATTGCCCCACATGCCGAGTGCAATTTGCTTGCATTCTTCTTCCGATTTCTCCGGAAAGGCAGCGCGGATGTTGGCTATTGCCACACGATGGCGGCCAAATAGCGGGCCGATGCGACGCGCTGTGCGGTCCAGCAAATTGGTTGCAGCGACCGGCGGCAGCAGGCTCAACAAGCGTAATATGAGGAACGTGAGCTGTGCGACAAGCCACATTTCAACATGGCGGAATTTACGCCACAGACGATAGAGTGCGAGTTTCAAATGCTTAGCCCGCTACCGCTTTATGCAAAATAGAGTTTATAAGCGTCTGGTAGGGCATACCCTCGCGCTTCGCCCGCGCCTTTAGGCGTTCGAGGTCGTAATTTGTAACACGTAGTGAAATTTTCGTGCGCTGCTCATTTTTTTCACGAATTTCATTCAGTGTGAAACGCGCCGCCTCTTGAAGCTCTTTGAGGCTTTCCGGCGTGAGGCTGCTGGGGCCGGGGACATAACCGGGTGCACTGACGGCCTCGTTGAAGGCCTCAATCATGTCGCGCTCTTCGTCGTCAATGTAATAGCCAACTGTAGGTTCTTTATTCATTGCCCTTGGCCTCCAAATAAAATTTTGTGTATGTGCGGCTCGGATAGAACGTTTTCAGAAATATTTCTTCTGCATTCCCCACATACGGCACGACATAAGCATAATTATTTATGCGCAGAACGTAGATCCACTGATGCAAATACCGATCACTTGGATGCGGCATGTTGGCAAGGACATCGCCATTCTCAATCGCGGCAGCGCATTCTTCTAGCCCAATACCACCGCGCGATGTATCGCTGCGAAGTAGCTTTGACTTTTCTTCATTCCATACTATCCGTCTCATATATACACTGTATGGACAAAGTATGGCAAGTCAAGAATTGGTGTCATGCCACCCGCAGGATGATTTTGCCGAACACATCGCGGGTTTCCATGCGCTGCAAGGCTTTGTCGATACCTGCGAAATCGACTTCGGTGTCTATGACCGGAGAGACTAGGCCTTGCGCCATCTTCTGCATGGCATCAGCCATGTTTTCCATGCGGCAGCCAAAGGAGCCGATGAGGCGAAGCTGCTGTTGGAACAGCATCATGAGATTGATTGTGGTCGAAACGCCTGATGTTGAGCCGCAGGTCACGAGACGGCCGCCGCGTTTCATACACAGCATTGAGCCTGCCCATGTATCCGCGCCGACATGCTCGAACACCACGTCCACACCTTTTTTCTTGGTGAGCTTGCGGGTGATGCCTTCAAAGCGGTCTTCGCGGTAGTTGATGACATGGTCTGCGCCGAGCGCCTTGGCTTTTTCGATTTTGTCGTTTGAGCCGACTGTTGTGATGACCGTGCAGCCAATTTTCTTGGCTAGCTGGATGGCGGCAGAACCGATGCCTGAACCGCCCGCATGGATCAAAATGGTTTCGCCGGGCTGGAGTTTGGCGTTGTCAAACAGCATGTGCTCGACTGTGCCGAAGGTGACGGGGGCGACGGCTGCGCCAATGTCTGTGACGCCCGGAGGGGCAGGGACGAGCTGGCGGGCAGGGATGTTGACTTGCTCACACGCAAAGCCGCCCAAGTGAAAGCCGTGCACGCCGGAAACATGTTCGCACAAATTATCGCGGCCTTCGCGGCATGGCTTACAGAGACCGCAAATGCGCGCGCCGTAGATGGAGACGAGTTGACCGGGCAGCACATTGGAAACGCCCGCGCCAATGGCTGAAACGACGCCGGAGGCTTCTGCGCCGATTGTGAGCGGGAGTGTGCGCTTGGCAAATGCCATGCCGCGCCAGCCCCAGACGTCGATATGGTTTAGCGCCACAACTTTAATATCGACGGTGACTTCGCCGGGACCAGGTGCGGGCGGCGCATCCACATCACGCACTTCGATGCGGCGGTCTTCAATTAGCTGTAGGGCGCGCATATGCGGCGGTCCTTTTCAAATATTATCGTGAATTGGGATTAGTGTGCTTCGCGCGCCATGACAAGGCAGCTATTTTGCCCGCCAAAGCCAAACGAGTTTGACAGCACCATAGAAACATCCGCGTCGCGCTTCACATTGGGCACTGTATCCAGCGGAATTGCGGGGTCCGGCACGTCGTAGTTTATGGTGGGCGGAATGGTTCCGTGCAGCATGGTGAGGAGCGAGAAGGCTGCCTCGACCGCGCCCGCAGCGGTAAGCGTGTGGCCGATCATAGACTTGTTGGACGAGACCGGAATATTAGCAATGCGCTCGCCAAACACAGTGGAAATCGCAAGTGCCTCCATCTTGTCGTTTTCCGGCGTCGAAGTGCCGTGCGCGTTAATGTAGTCTATTGACTGCTCGTCAGCACCGGCATCCGCAAGTGCTGCGCGGACGGCAGCAATTGCTGGCGAGGCATCGGGCTTGGAGCGGGTACGATGGAAATCATCTGCCTTTTCGCCGCAGCCTTTGAGAATGCCGAGCACTTTTGCGCCGCGCGCTATTGCACTTTCCAGTGGCTCCATAACAAGGGCTGCCGAGCCTTCGGCCATGACGAAGCCGTCGCGATCCTTGGAGAAGGGTTTGGCGGCCTTATGGGCTGGATCATTATGTGTGGAAAGCGCCGACAAGAGCGAGAAGCGGATGAGCGATTCCGCGCCGACCGAACCGTCAGTACCTATCGACAAAACACGTGTGGCCTCGCCGCGACGGATGGCTTCCACGCCGAGTTGGATGGCTGTTGCGCCTGATGCGCAGGCGGTTGACAGCGTTACCGGCAGGCCGCGCGTGCCAAATCTTGCCTGTAGCCGATCTGCGATGGCACCAAACTGTGCCGCATCGAAAAAGTCCGGATGGCGGTTGGCGCGGCATACTTCGAGCAGGCGCTCGTAGCCAGCAGGGCTGTCTGCTGCAATTTCACGCTCTAGTGCAAAACGGTGTTGCCATTCGAGCTCAACAGGCGGGGCTGCGAGAAATAATGGTCCGCCGAAGGGGCCGGAAAATCCGGCTTGTGCGATGGCTTCTTCAGCGGCGGATGACGCAAGCGCTAAGGACAATAGCGACGCGCCTTTGAGGCTGGCGTCGAGGAAATCCACGGTCCCGGCAATCCGGGTGTTCAGCAAATCTGTCGGGAAGCGGGTGATTGTGTGGATGCCGGATTGGCCGGATGTCAGCGCTGCCCAGTTGTCTTCTTTGCCTTGGCCGAGCGAAGTTACGACGCCGATTCCTGTTACGGCGACGAGCGGGCGGCCCAGATGATCTTTATACTGCGATGCCATCAAAATTACGCCTTTGTCACAAGGGCAGCACCTTCGCCGCGATGATAGCCAACGGTCAGGGCCAATGCGCTGTCAATTGACTTTGGCGCGGCTTTTTCATGGCTTGCATCAATTGACGGCAGACTTGCACCTTTTGAAACGCTTAATGCCGCTAAAGCAACGGCGAACGGGAACTGCGCTTCTTTCAGATGACCAGTGACGCCCGCAAAACCGCGAACGGCTGTACCATAGGGTGCAACTGCAATTTCCGCGCTTATCGCGTCGTGTGCGCCGGATGCACCTGTATAAATAATATCCGCACCCGACGGGCTGACATTTTCGAGAACTGAGCTGATGCTTTGCTCAAGATCGCCATTACGAGTGGCTTGATTGCCGGACACGGACGCGAGTTTTGCATAGGCGCGCGCGCCGCGACCTTCTGCGTGCGCTCTTGATTCGAGAACCAAGAACGCGGAACCGGAACCGGTGATAACACCTCCGCCTTCGCTGCCCTGACGAGCCCACAGGGGCGACCAGCCATCACGCTTCAAAAATCCGTTGAGTTCATAGGAAAGGCAAATGTCCAAGTGCTCGGCGTTAAGTGCGCCGCCGACCAATATATGTGTGCTTTGGCCTGACTTAATGCGGGCAACGGCGGTTTGAAGGGCGGACATGCCGGCGCCTTCCTCACCCATAAATGTGCGCGACGAGCCTGTGACTTGATGCACGATGGAGATATTGCCCGCCAGCAGGTTTGAAAGCTGTGCGAGAAAAAGCGTGGGGCGTAGTTCGGTGGTGAGCTTTTCGTTGAGCATCACATCGCGGTCGTTGCGGGTGCGAGAGGCATCGAGAATTTGGGTGTCAACGCTGACATCGCGCTCACCGCCGCCTGCAGCAACGATCAGATCCATCGATGTTGTCAGCGCCTCGTTTTCCTTCATACCGGCGTCTGCAAGCGCCAACCCTGCGGTGTAAGTGCCAAGACGCTGCCATTGCTCCATCTGGCGCTGTTCTTTGCGCGGGATTTGCAATGCCCAGTCAACTTCCGGCAGCGGATGCACGACGTAAGGCGCGAAGCTCTCCGTGTTTAGGCGCGGGGCGCGATTGGCGTTTAGCGCATCCCAGTTGGCATCGGTCCCTTCGCCTAATGTCGAAAGGAGGCCAATGCCGGTGATGAGAACATCATTGCCATTCATGGCTGAAATCACGCCTTCAATCTATGCTTTCTTGGCAGCAACGAGCTCGTCGATTTTCGCACAGAGATTCTTGAGGACAAAATATTCTTCCGTTGGCGCACGGCCCTCGTTGACGTCCTGAGTCCATTGTTCAAGCGGCACTTTTATGCCGAAAGCCTTGTCGATTGCGAACACGATATCGAGGAAATCCAGGCTATCGATGCCCAAATCATCAATCGTATGGCTTTCAGGAGTGATGCTATCACGATCAATTTCGCTGGTGTCAGCAATGATATCAGCAACTTTGTCAAATGTGGACGACACGGGCAAAACCTCATTAATTTGTGGGGCCTAGCGGTGAGATGGGCATTAGATATACTCGCCGCCAGTGCAGTTGCGCGCTGTCTAGCCTTTTTTGACGATTTGGGAAAGCCCGAAAGTCCGTTTCGTTTCAGCTTGGTATTTTGCGTGATTGTCACATGCCCATCGCATTGTGTTTTCAAGTTTCGCGCACTACCAGTGTGGCTGACAATTTTGGAGTATTCTCATGGATATTTTCGGACAGACAGTGGATGGTGATGCCGTTCAAATCGTTGAGATATCGGGCGGTGGATTGACTGCAAAAATTATCAGTTGGGGCGCTGTAGTCCAAGATTTACGGCTGAAGGGGCATGAGGCACCGCTAGTTCTCGGGTTTGATAATTTCGACGACTATCCTGTGTACCCCACATATTTTGGTGCCAATGTCGGGCGCAATGTCAATCGTATCCGCAATGGTAAACTTGTGATCGATGGCATTACTTACGAGTTGGAAAAGAATTTCCGAGGCAAACATAACCTACATGGCGGCAGCCAAGGCATTGGTTCGCGCAATTGGACATTTGTGGCTGTGTCCCGCGATGAGGCGGTGCTGGAGATTCGCTGTGCTGATGGCAATATGGGGTTTCCGGGCAATTTGGATGTGCGTTGTACGTACCGCGTTTCAAGCAAGGGTGTTTTATCGGTCATTCTTGAGGCTGTTAGCGACAAGACAACGGTGTGTAATTTGGCGCACCATAGTTATTTTAACTTAGAAGATGGCGGCCATAGCGATATTCTCGACCACCAGATGCAGATTTTTGCTGACGCCTATTTGCCGTCGGACGAGGATTTGATTCCCGATGGCCGCGTGCTGCCGGTGAAGGGGACGCCCCATGATTTCCGCGAACTCCGCGCCATCCGCCGAGAAGTGTCGGGCGCACAAATTGTCTATGACAATAATTGGTGCGTAAGTGCCGCTCGTGGTCCGATGCGAACGGTCGCTCATGTAAGTGCGCCGATATCCGGGATATCGCTTGATGTGGCGACGAGCGAGCCGGGCTGTCAGTTTTATGCGGGAAATACGCTGCCTTCAGGGCCAAACGGGCTGACGGGTAAACCGTATTTTGCCTATGCGGGTTTTTGCTTGGAAACCCAGCTATGGCCTGATGCTACGCATTATCCCTACTTTCCGACGGCTGTGTTGCGCCCTGGCGAAGTATCGCGACAGGAGACAGAGTACCGGTTTACGAAGGCGTAGCGGGGGGGCATAACCGCCAACCGATGGGTTGGTAATTGCCGCATCCAAAATATCAACGAACCTGATTGTACCAAAGACGTGATATCAAGTGGTTTGTCGCTTGCGATAAAGAGTGATCGCGTGCGCTTTTTACGAAAAATAATTCGTAATTTGCAAAGCAATGATTTTCAACTGGTTCATGATGGTGTGAATGATTCGGAGTATTATTCATGCCGCTTGCTATGAACCGCGAAGTTTTTATTACCTGTGCCGTGACCGGATCCGGCGGCACGCAGGACCGCTCGCGGCATGTGCCGCGTAGCCCAAAACAAATTGCTGACAGCGCTATTGATGCAGCGAAGGCCGGGGCGGCTATCGTTCATTGCCATGTGCGCGACCCTGAAACGGGCAAGCCGCGCCGCGATGTGCATTTGTATCGCGAGGTAACGGAGCGCATTCGCGATGCCAATGTTGATGTGGTGCTGAACCTCACTGCTGGTATGGGCGGCGATATGGTGTTTGGCGATGTGGAAAACCCGCTGCCGCTGAAGGTGCAAGGCACCGACATGGGCGGCGCGAGCAACCGAATGGAGCATGTGCGCCAGTGCATGCCGGAAATCTGCACGCTGGACTGTGGCACGATGAATTTTAACGAGGCCGACTATGTGATGACCAACACGCCCGGCATGCTGCGCGCGATGGGCGGCATGATGACCGCGCTCGGCGTGAAGCCGGAGATTGAGGCGTTCGATACGGGCCATTTGTGGTTTGCCAAGCAGCTTGTCGAAGAGGGCGTCTTGAAGCCCGATGCTTTGGTGCAGCTGTGCATGGGCGTGCCGTGGGGCGCGCCAAATGATTTGAATACGTTTATGGCGATGGTCAACAATGTGCCGTCGATATGGAACTGGTCAGCGTTTGCCATTGGCCGCGACCAGATGGCCTATGTCGCGGCCTCGGTGCTGGCAGGCGGCAATGTGCGGGTGGGATTGGAAGACAATCTCTGGCTCGGTAAGGGCGTGTTGGCGACTAATGCCCAGTTGGTGGAGCGCTCGGTGACGATTATTGAGAACATGGGCGCACGGGTGATCGGGCCTGATGAAGTGCGGAAGAAGCTGAATTTGACGAAGATGGCGCCGTTATGAATTTTGTTGCAGGACTTTTCGGACTAGAAGACCCAGCAATTGCATACATCCTACTTGCGCCGTTGGTACTCTTAACTCTTCCAATTCTGTGCTCGAATTTTACGTCGCTGTTGATCGTCGTCGTTGTTACCTCTCCATTGCTATTGGATTTCGTAATAATGCTTGGCAGCCTGCCAATCGAAGGGGATCGACATGGATACACTAGCATAATGCAGATAGCATTGCTCTTCCCAACACCGTGCACTTTCTTGACTCGAATCGTTGGCTTGATGATGCAAAGACGTGGTTGGAGCAGGCAAAAAGCAATAGTGTTCGATGTTGCTGGGGTGTTCCTGTTTGTCCTGTCGGCCTACCTGTATCGCGAGTTTGGCAATATCAACCCAGTTTCGATCATAAATTGACAGGTCGGTGACTGGCGTTGAAAGTTTGGGACTCAAATAAGAAATGATACTCTTCGAAATGCAGAGCAGTCCCTCGTCCGCCCGTTGGGCATCCGCTTCTCGCAAGCCGTACGGAAACGGGGATTACTGCGCTATTTTGGAACTAGCTTGAAAGTATTGAACGAAATGACTAAAATTAACAAAGCAGCGTGCATCGGCGGCGGCGTTATCGGCGCGGGGTGGGTTGCCCGCCTTGTTCTCAACGGTATTGATGTTTCGATTTTCGATCCGGACCCGGAGGCAGAGCGTAAGGTCAATGCGGTGATGACGAATGCCCGTGCTGCCTACAAACAGATGACGCCGCACTTGCCGAAAGAGGGCAGGATTACCTATGCCAAGACGCTGGCTGAGGCGGTTGCCGGGGCGGACCTTATCCAAGAAAGCGTGCCGGAGCGGCTGGATATTAAGCACAAGGTGCTGGCCGAGATTGATGCTCATGCCAAGCCTGATGCGCTGATTGGCTCGTCCACTTCGGGCATCAAGCCGAGCGATATGCAGACGTCGATGACACGGCCTGAACGGCTGGTGGTCGCGCATCCGTTTAATCCTGTTTATTTGTTGCCGATTGTTGAGATCGTTGGTGGCGTTAAGACGACCAAGGAATACACCGAAAAAGCGCGGGCGATTTATGCGTCTATCGGCATGAAGCCTGTAGTTATTCAGAAGGAAATCGAGGCGTTCGTTGGCGACCGATTACTGGAAGCGGTATGGCGTGAGGCGCTGTGGCTTATCAAAGATGGCATCACGACTGTTGAAGAGCTTGATGACATTATGCGCTACGGCTTCGGCATTCGCTGGGCGCAGATGGGCATGTTTCAGGTCTATCGCATTGCCGGCGGCGACGCGGGGATGCGTCACTTTATGGCCCAGTTCGGGCCGTGCCTGAAGTGGCCGTGGACCAAGCTTACTGATGTGCCGGAGTTCAATGATGAGCTGGTGGATTTGATTGCCGGACAATCCGACGATCAATCCAGCAAATGGTCGATCCGCGAACTTGAAGCCATCCGCGATGAGAACCTCGTGGCAATTATGGCGGCGCTTTCCAAGACCAACAAGGGCAAGGGCTGGGGCGCGGGCGAATTGCATAAGGATTATGTGAAGCAACTTGCCAAGAAGGCGGGAGTCTCGCCTGCGGCGGCGAAGGCCAAGGCGACTAAGCCTGTGAAGAAGAAGGCGTGAAGCGATGAACTTTGGCCTCACTGAAGAACAAAACCTCATCGTTGAAACCACCCGCGCGTTTGTGGAGAACGAACTCTATCCGCATGAAGCGGAGGTGGAGCGCACGGGCGTTTTGCGCATGGATTTGGTGAAGGAAATCCAGGCCAAGGCGATTGCGGCGGGGCTTTATGCCGCCAATATGCCGGAGGAAGTGGGCGGCGCGGGGCTGGATACACCAACATGGTTGCTCTACGAAAAGGAACTGGGCAAAGCGAACTATGCGCTGCACTGGACCTGCGTGGCGCGGCCTTCAAATATCCTTTTGGCGGGCACGGCCGAGCAGCGCGAAAAGTATTTGTTCCCTTGTATTATGGGCGAAAAGTGGGATTGCTTGGCCATGACCGAGCCCGGCGCGGGCTCGGATTTGCGCGGTATGAAGGCGAGCGCCAGCCCGGATGGCGATGACTGGATTTTGAACGGCACCAAGCATTTCATCAGCCATGCGGACATTGCAGACTTTGCGATTTGCTTCATGGCATCCGGCGAGGAAGACACGCCGCGCGGTAAGAAGAAGCTGATTACGGCGTTCTTCGTGGATAAAGGCACGCCGGGATTCACAGTCCGCGATGGCTACCGCAATGTTTCGCATCGCGGCTATACCAATGCGGTGCTGGAATTTGATGACTGCCGTTTGCCGAAGTCTCAGGTGTTGGGCGAGGTGCACAAGGGCTTTGAAGTGGCCAACCAATGGCT